>MGRM01000020.1 GCA_001798185.1 Deltaproteobacteria bacterium RIFCSPHIGHO2_02_FULL_44_16
CACGCGGCGTTGCTGCGTCAGGCTTTCGCCCATTGCGCAATATTCCCCACTGCTGCCTCCCGTAGGAGTCTGGACCGTGTTTCAGTTCCAGTGTGGCTGATCATCCTCTCAGATCAGCTAGCCATCGAAGCCTTGGTAGGCCATTACCCTACCAACTAGCTAATGGCACGCAGGCCCATCCCTTACCGATAACTTCCAAGGAGAGGTCACCTTTCCCCATACACCATATGGTGCATGGACGTATGCGGTATTAGCCCCGGTTTCCCGAGGTTATTCCACAGTAAAGGGGAGGTTACCCACGCGTTACTCACCCGTGCGCCACTCCCTGCACCTTGCGGTGCAGGGCGTTCGACTTGCATGTGTTAGGCACGCCGCCAGCGTTCGTTCTGAGCCAGAATCAAACTCTCAAGTTAAACTTTAAATATGCAAAGCTACTGTTACTTGCCTTGCACTTTTTTTATATGACAAGATTGTCATTCCTAAAAAGGAATGACCCCGCTCAACACAATTAAAAAATTGAGACGCTATTCAGTTTTCAAAGAGCAGGCAGAACAAAAACATTCCTCATGACGATCTCCCGCCATGAGAGATATAGATAATTCAGCAAAAAAACTTTTCAATAATTCACTCTTCGGAGGACTATCCCCGCAAGGGAGGTCGTTTCTATAAAAAAAGCGATAAGACTGTCAACAGCATTCTTCTCGAAATTTCACTTTTTTCTTTTATTCTTCGCACCTCAAACAACATTCCAAGTTATCTTGAAAAATCAGTCCTTTAAAAACCAATTCTGAACTGATGTTTTATCCTTTAGGAAGAGACGTTCACACGCACAAATTGGCGTTTTCCGACTTGAACCACATGTTCTCCTGAAGGGAGCTTTAAATGAGCATCTTTTATCTTTTCCTCGTTCACTCGAATGCCCCCTTGCGCAATAAGCCGTCGACATTCACTTCCACTTTTGACGACTCCCTCCTCCACCAACCATTTATAAAGCGGAGTTTCTTTCTGAATAGAAATTGCGAGCATTTCCTCTGGATTTTTCTTTTGGGAAAAAATGCGCTCAAATTCTTTATGTGCATCAGCAGCAGATTGTTGATGGTGAAAACGAGTTACCATTTCAGATGCGAGATTTATTTTTACTTGCTTGGGATGCAGTGTTCCCTCTTGAACCTCTTTTTTCATACGCTCAATCATACTGAAATCTTTTTCTGAAAGAAGCTTATAATACTCCCACATCTGATCATCAGAAAGTGACATTACTTTTCCAAACATTTCACGCGGAGTGTCTGTGATGCCAATTGAATTTCCATAACTCTTACTCATTTTCTGAACACCATCAGTGCCTACGAGAAGCGGAACGGTGATCACAATCTGCGGTTCTTGACCTGCATCGCGCTGAAGCTCGCGTCCTAGAAGCAAATTAAAAATTTGATCTGTTCCTCCGAGTTCCACATCTGCTTTGAGTTCCACAGAATCTTGCGCTTGAAGAAGAGGATAAAGAAATTCATGAAGTGAAATTGAAGATTGTGCAGTATATCTTTTTTTAAAATCATCGCGCTCTAACATACGAGCAACCGTCGCATGCGCAGACAATCGAACAACGTCAACAGCACTCATCTTTCCAAGCCATTCAGAATTAAAACAAACTTTCGTTTTTTTCTTTTCTAAAATTTTAAATGCTTGATCCGTATATGTCTTACTGTTCTCTCGAATCTCTTTTTCAGTCAGATGTGGTCTTGCTTCATTTCTACCGGATGGATCTCCAATACGCGCGGTAAAATCTCCGACGACAAAAACCACACGATGACCGAAATCTTGAAATTGTTTTAGTTTCTGCATCACCACCGTATGACCGAGATGCAGGTCTGGTGATGTGGGATCAAATCCTGCTTTGATTGTCAGCGGCTTTCCTCGATTCAACTTTTTGAGAAGTTCTTCCTCATTGATGAAATCTACTGTTGCTCGTTTGATCAGCGCAATCTGCTCTTCAAAAGTTTTTTTCGACATATTCGCGTATCCTTACAATGGAAAAAGTTTTTCCTGACCGTTCATCAATGTCGAGCAAAATTCCTTCGAGTCGCACATCACCTTCCGCAACTTCATATCGACTTTTTTTGCCTGTCAGAAATCTTTCAAGCGCAATATCTTTATCGAGACCAACAACTGAAGCATGTGGCCCCGTCATCCCGAGATCAGAAATATATGCCATTCCTTTGGGCATGATCTGTTCATCCGCCGTTTGAACGTGTGTATGCGTCCCCCACAACGCAGATACTCGACCATCAAGATACCACGCAAGCGCGCGTTTTTCACTTGTCGCTTCAGCATGAAAATCGACCACAATACAGGAAGTTTTTTCTTTGAGAGCAGGAAGAAGTTGATCTATGGCTTGAAAAGGATCACCCACTTCAGCCCCCTTTCCTTCCATGAAAACTCTTCCTTGAAGTGAAATGACCGCAAGTTTTGGCCCCTTTCTGGTCGTGAAGAGAAACCAACCTTTTCCCGGAAGATTCGCTTTTACATTTTCCGGACGTAAAAGGGGGCCAGATTCGAGTGAAGGATAAATACTTTGATGCTCGAGCGTATGATTCCCAGCCGTTAACACATCGACATTATTTTTCAAAATCGCCTCTGCAATGTCAGGCGTAAGACCTCTCCCGTGCGCTGCATTCTCTGCATTGGCAACAACGACATCGACCTGATGCCGATCGATAAGCTGCGGCACCAGAGTTTGAATCGCTTTTCGACCAGGTTTTCCAAAAATATCACCAATTGCTAAAATTCTCATGTTACTTGGCGTACTCAGTTGACCGGATCTCACGAATGACCGTTACCTTGATTTGCCCTGGATAGGTCATCTCTTCTTCGATTTTTTTTGCAATATCTTTACACAACACAAGAGACTCAGCATCATTGAGCTGTTCATTTTGCACCATGACTCGAATTTCGCGTCCCGCTTGAATGGCGTACGCTTTTTCAACTCCTTTAAATGAAGTGGAAATACGCTCAAGTTCTTCAATGCGTTTGACATACGCTTCAAGCACTTCTCGACGCGCACCCGGACGCGCACCTGAAAGTGCGTCAGCTGCATCAACTAATAAATCAAGCGCTGTCTCTTGCGGAATATCTTCATGATGCGCACCGACCGCGTGATAAATATCAGATGCCTCGCCATATTTTTTGCAATACTCCATTCCCACAAGCGCGTGGCCACCTTCTGCTTCATGTGATACTGCTTTGCCGATATCATGCAAAAGGGCTGCGCGCTTTGCTGTTTGTTGATTCAGTCCAAGTTCAGCAGCCATCATGCCGCAGATATGAGCAACTTCAATGGAGTGCTGTAAAATATTTTGCGCATAACTAAAGCGATATTTTAAAGCCCCCAACAATTTCATTAATTCCAGATGCATATTCGTGATATTGAGATCGAGGCAAACTTTTTCTCCTGTTTCTTTCATCGAAGTTTCAACTTCTTTGGTCACCTTCGCAACCATCTCTTCAATACGCGTTGGGTGAATACGACCATCGGCAATGAGATTTACCAGAGTAAGTCGCGCAATTTCTCGACGCACAGGATTAAATCCGGAAATAATGACAGCCTCAGGAGTATCATCGATCATAATATCAACACCAGTCGCTGCTTCAAGGGCCCGGATATTACGCCCTTCACGACCAATGATTCTTCCTTTCATCTCATCGTTTGGGAGTTGGACAACGGAGACTGTTCGTTCCGCACTATATTCAGAAGCAAGACGTTCAATCGCAATTGAGATAATATGTTTCGCTTTTTTATCAGCATCCTCTTTTACCTGCTGTTCGATTTCCTGAATCCTCTTCGCAGCATCTCTCTTCACTTCCTCAAGCAACGCATCTTTTAATTCTCGTTTTGCATCTTCAGCTGAAAGACCACTGACACGTTCAAGAGATTTTTTGATTTCAGAAACAAGATCGGCATAACGTTTTTCAAGACCTTCGGCGTGACGTTGCCGATCCGTAAGAGACTGTTCCTTAGATTTGAGTTCATCTCCCTTTTTTTCCAATGTCTCAAAACGTTTCTCCAGTGCATCTTCTTTTGTTTGAAGACGTTTTTCAGTTTGATGAAACTCTTCTTGTCGACGCTGCATCTCTCGCTCAAGAACTTCTTTGGCTTTCAGCTGCGCCTCTTTCGCTTCAAGCTCAGCCTCTTTTCGAATCGAGTCAGCTTTGGCACCGGCATCTTTTAAAATTTCTTCTACTCTCTGTTTGGCATCATGAAGTTTTGTTTTGCCAATCCGATTTCGGAAAAAGATTCCAAGACCAACGCCAATACCCAACGATGCTATAAAAACGATTGCAACGATCCAAAGTTCAATCATCACCATGCCTCCTTGTGGACGTAAAAATAAATTTTCGGGGAATGTGGATCTGATAATGCGTTAAGCGGGCAAAACAAAAATCACCTTCTGAAATCTTAACACTGAGGTAGTGTTTGTTTCATGTGCCACTTACGCAATCTTAATTCTATACACTCAAAAAGAATCATGGAGAACTTAAGCTCTCATCATTTCATCATCCAGGTTCACCCGTACTACGAACGCATCATCTGATAAAAAAAAACCCCCGTCAAGGCCGTGTGGCATCACCATTTTGAACCCTGAAAATCAGGTGGGAATCATATTGCTGCTTCAGGCTTCCCCCGCACCATAAACTCTAAGAGCACTCTCTTAGAGTCAACGGCACAGGGGCATGCTCACCACAACAAGAGACAATCCCCAAACGGTGCCTGTAGGTTCTAAATGAAAAAACACCAAACTCGTACCTCACAGGGGCTTTTTTTCAATTAGAGCTGAAGATCAATGAGCTCAATCAAATCTTGAATCTTCTTTTCCATCTCTTTGATTTTTATCTCTTTTTCTTCTCTATAACGGAGATATTCATCCGTAATATTCATGGCTCCCAAAATAGCAACATTCGTTGAAGCAACCGATTTCGTACTTTGAAGCACTTCATTAATTCGATCATTTACAAAATTGGCAACACGCGAAACATAATCTTCAGTTGACGCACTCCGAACTTGAAGTTTCTGTCCCATAATCGAAACTTCAATCGGTTTGCGAATAGCAGGTCGCTTTAACTCGTCTCTTTTTAGTTCATCCATAAAAGCATGATAGAAGTGGTAGTTTGCCAAGTCAAGTAGGAAGGAGAGAGAAAACAATTTCTCGCTTCACCACATCGACGGTTTGAATTTTAATTTTTATTCGATCCCCGATACGAAAACGGTTTTCCGGCCTTTTTCCATGAAGAACCATCCCCTTTTCATCAAAGACATAATGGTCTCCACGAAGTGATTGAAGAGGAACTAATCCCTCAACAAAGTACGCGATCAATTGAACAAAAAAACCGAACTTCGTGATATGAGAAACAACTCCTTCAAATTCTTCTCCAACGCGCTCGCGCATAAAAAAGGAGGCGTAGAGCTTTGCTGACTCTCGTTCTGCCTCCATTGAAACTCGCTCACGCTGAGATGCCTGCACTGAAGTTTCATGAAGAATGATATCAGGTATGCGAGTCGGTTTTGGTTCTGAAAATTTGAGCCCTTTTTTTAAGAGTCGATGAATCACTACATCGGGATATCGTCGAATCGGAGAAGTAAAATGACAATAGCATGAAGAGGCAAGCCCAAAGTGCCCACGATTTTCGTGACTGTAGACCGCCTTTGCCATCGAACGAAGAAGTTGATGATTGACCATTCGCTCTTCTGGCTTTCCTCGCAATGCTTCGACAATTTTTGCGAGACTCATCGGCGAAACACTCTTCTCCAAAAAGAAACGGTATCCTAAATTATGAAGCAGAATGGAAAACTCCCGAAGTTTTCTGGGCTCGGGAGCTTCATGAATGCGATAAATACACCCCTGTCTCTTTTCGGTTAAAAATTCTGCAACAGCTTCATTCGCAGCGATCATAAATTCTTCGATCATCATATGACCAATATGCCGCTCAGCTTTGACAATTTCTTCAATGGCACCTTGAAGATCGAGAACAATTTCTGGTTCTGGCAAATCAAAATCAATGGATCCGCGCTTCAGCCGTTTCCGACGCAGTCGTTCAAAACATGCTTTCATCGTTTCGAGGGGATCGATAAGGTCGCCGACTGCATCTCGTGCTGATTTTTTCTTCTCCAAAAAAATGCGCTTGATATCCGTATAGGTCATGCGACGGCGACTACGAATCACACTCACACTAAATGCGCGATCGACGACTTCACCCTGTTCATTAATATCCATTCTTGCAGTCATCGTCAGACGATCTTCGTTCGCTCTCAGACTACACAAATCATTCGAAAGTTTTTCCGGAAGCATCGGAAGACACGTTCCAGGAAGATAGACCGAGGTGGCACGTTTATAGGCTTCGTGATCCAGATCCGTCCCGGGGAGAACAAAATGGGAAACGTCAGCGATGGAAACCCAGAGTCGAATAATGTTGTCATTGATCCACTCCGCAGTCACCGCATCATCAAAGTCTTTGGCAGTCTCACCATCAATCGTCACAAAAGGGAGATGGCGTAAATCTTCTCTCCCTTCCAGATGACGCGGAAGCATTTTCTTCTCTTCTGCTTCATGCGTTACCTTCTGCGGAAACTCTCGAGGAAGTTGATGTCGCACAATCACGGCGAGAAGTTCGGTGGCAAGCCCACCGCGCTCACCCAAAACTTCGACAACTTCCCCTTCCATGGTCTGTTTCTCATCGGGATATCGCGTAATGCGAACAATGACATTTTCTCCGTGATGCGCACCATTTACTTTTTCGTGTGCAATAAGAATTTGATGCTGAACACGTTCATCGCTTGAAATGGCTCGATACGATTTCCCAACTTTCTCAAGACGTGCAATAAGTTGATGAACTCGCCGCTCCACAACAGCAACGATTTTCCCTTCTTGCTTTCCTTTATACGTTTGAAGTTCTACTTCGACGAGATCCGTATGAAGAGCACCGCCCACATACCTCGCAGGGATAAAAATATCGTCTTGATCCTTATCGACATTCATCGGTTCGACAAAACCATAGCCATCACGATGAAGTCGGAGAATGCCTTGAAGCTGCGCTTTTTTCATTTCCTCCTCATTGCTTGAAAGCGTTTTTCTTTCCATTCAAGACGATGCATCCGTCGTTCTTTCCCTTCTCGAAATCGTCGTTTCTCTACTTCTGTTTCTGGAATAACTGGCGGAACTGGTGTGGGCTTTCCTTTTTCATCAAGCGCTACAAAAGTGAGATAAGCAGCTGCGGTATGTTTGATCACGCCGGTACGTGGATTTTCCGCCTCCACTCGAACACCGACTTCAAGAGAAGTGGTGTGCGTCACATTGACCGAAGCCTTCAAGGTCACAATATCGCCGAGATAAACAGGATGCAAAAAGTGGAGCTCATCCATCGAAGCCGTGACACAGATGCGACGCGTATGGCGACTCGCACAAACTGCAGCCGCAAGATCGATCCACGCCATAATGGATCCGCCAAAAATAGTGCCGAGAGAGTTCGTATCTGCAGGTTGGACAAAGTGGGTCGCCTCTACATGTGAGGTTTTCACTGACTTGCCTTGAAGGGGTTTCAATTTTTTCACGCGGATGAATGTGGCACATTTATTTTATGACAGCAAGCCTACTTCCAATCCTTGACGAATAAGATAATTTTGGTAGTAGACACACTTCACAATGACCTTGGGATAAGGAGAGATATTATGTTGAAAAGATTTTTCGTAGGGTGTGCTTCGCTCAGTTTATTCTTCCTCTCATCATCTGCCTTCGCCGGTGAAGCCAATATTCAAATTCCCGATTTAACGCTCGCCAACTTTGTGATTTTTGGCAAAAACGTGACGGGACTGTCGCTTATGTACTGGGGACTTGTCGTTTGTGTGATTGGAGTTATTTTCGGATTCGTGAAATATATGAAAACGAAGGCGCTTCCTGTTCACTCTTCCATGGAAGAAGTTTCCAATACGATTTGGGAAACCTGTAAAACCTATCTCATACAACAGGGGAAATTTTTAGGACTCTTATGGCTCCTCGTTGCCGCGTGCATAGCGTATTACTTCTATAGCCTGCAACATTCATCTGTTTCCAGTACGCTGGTGATTTTGGCATCTTCAATTCTCGGCATCGCCGGTTCTTACGGAGTCGCGTGGTTTGGTATTCGCATTAATACCCGAGCCAACTCCCGCACTGCGTTTGCGGCCCTTGCAAAAAATCCGATGGAAGTTTTTACAATTCCCTTGCAGTCGGGAATGAGCGTCGGACTTCTTCTGGTCAGCGTTGAACTTTTCTTTATGATTTGCATTCTTACCCTTCTCCCTTCGGATTTGGCGGGGCCTTGTTTCATCGGGTTCGCCATTGGAGAATCGTTAGGAGCCAGCGTGCTTCGTATCTGCGGAGGTATTTTTACGAAAATTGCTGACATCGGTTCAGACCTCATGAAGATTGTGTTTCATCTTCCTGAAGATGATCCAAAAAATCCAGGAGTCATTGCGGATTGTACCGGAGACAATGCTGGAGATAGCGTTGGTCCAACAGCCGATGGGTTTGAAACATACGGCGTCACGGGCGTTGCCCTCATTGCTTTTCTTGCCTTAGTTTTGGTGTTGAAACCAGAAGTGTGCGGACACCTTATCATTTGGATTTTCGCAATGCGAATTTTGATGGTTCTCACCTCCCTTATTTCCTATTACGTGAATCAAAAAATAAGTAATGATGTGTACGGAGAGAAAAAAGATTTCAATCTCGAAGCTCCTCTCACCCATCTCGTTTGGATCACGTCAGGAGTTTCTATTGCGGTCACGTTTGGCGCAAGTTACCTTCTTTTAGCAAGCTATGGAAGTCTCTGGTGGGTTCTCTCCGCAATTATCAGCTGCGGAACTGCAGCAGGCGCTCTCATCCCAGAGTTTACAAAAGTTTTCACGAGCACTCATTCAGCACACGTAAAAGAGGTTGTGAATGCTTCACGTCAAGGAGGCGCTTCTCTCAATATTCTTTCAGGACTCGTTGCCGGAAATTTTTCTGCATTCTGGCAAGGTTTCTTGATTCTCATTCTCATGTTCATTGCCTCTATGTTTTCGCAAAATGAATCGCTGATGTCGCTCATGCCGTCTGAGTATCCTTTTGCAGCGCCGATCTTTGCCTTTGGACTCGTGGCATTCGGTTTCTTAGGGATGGGACCAGTCACCATTGCGGTCGATAGTTTTGGACCAGTGACCGACAACGCTCAGTCGGTTTACGAACTCTCTCTCATTGAAAAACGCCCTCAGATTAAAGAAGAGATTCGGAAACAATTTGGATTTGAACCGAACTTCGCGCATGCAAAACATATCCTCGAAAAAGGAGATGGAGCTGGCAACACCTTCAAAGCAACGGCAAAGCCGATGCTCATTGGAACTGCGGTGGTAGGAGCAACGACCATGGTCTTCGGGATTATTTTATTACTCGAACATATGTTTGGAAATGTTGTCGTTCGACTCAGTCTTGTTCAACCTGAAGTCATGTTAGGTCTTTTGATGGGTGGCGCTGTGGTCTATTGGTTTACAGGAGCCTCCATGCAAGCTGTCGTGACCGGAGCCTATCGCGCTGTTGTTTATATCAAAGAGAATATCAAACTCGATGGACATCATTCCGCTTCCATTGAAGACAGCAAAAAAGTGGTCGAAATTTGTACCGTCTACGCGCAAAAAGGGATGATCAATATCTTCATTGTTATTTTCTCAATGGCGCTTTCACTCGCCTTCTTTGATCCTTACTTTTTTATCGGTTATCTCGTTGGCCTGGCGTTCTTCGGACTTTTTCAAGCCATCTTTATGGCGAACGCTGGTGGAGCCTGGGATAACGCCAAGAAAGTCGTGGAAGTCGATCTTCGTCAGAAAAATACACCGCTGCATGAAGCGTCTGTGGTGGGCGATACTGTGGGCGATCCCTTTAAGGATACTTCATCGGTCGCTTTAAATCCGGTGATTAAATTCACGACCTTGTTTGGACTGCTCGCAGTTGAAATTGCGGTCACCATGCCAGCATCAATTGTGAAAACTGCAATTGCCGTCGGTTTTCTCGCAATTGCCATCGCTTTCATTCTTCGTTCCTTCTATGGGATGCGCATTCCACAAGAGGCATCCAACGTTGCATTGACGACAGAAGAAGAGAGTCTTTCACTGAAAGCTCGTAAAAGCGCATAAATTTGGAGGAGTATATGGCAGTTCCTATTTCACAACAATGGACCGTCGCAACGTATGTGATTGCGCAAAAATTAAAACGTCGGAAGCGCTATCCTCTTGTGCTGATGCTCGAGCCTCTTTTTCGCTGTAATCTTGAATGCGCAGGCTGTGGCAAAATTCAATATCCAGAACATGTGCTGCAAAAAAGACTGACGCCTGAACAGTGTTTTCAAGCGGTCGAAGAATGCGGCGCTCCCATGGTCAGCATTCCTGGAGGAGAACCTCTTATTCATCCTGAAATAAAACAGATTGTCGAAGGGATGATTGAGCGAAAAAAATATATTTATCTCTGTACCAATGCGATTTTGCTGAAGAGAAAACTGAATCTTTTTACCCCAAGCAAATATCTCACTTTCAGCGTTCATCTTGATGGGCTTAAAGAAGAACACGATATGGCTGTTTGTCGTGACGGTGTTTTTGATCAAGCAGTTGAAGGGATCAAAGAAGCGGTCAAGCGAGGTTTTCGTGTCACGACCAACACCACCCTTTTTGATGGGGCAAATCCAGAACGTGTGCGAGCTTTTTTTGACTTTTGCATGGATGAACTGAAAGTCGAAGGAATGATCATGAGCCCTGGATACAGCTATCACAAAGCTCCCGATCAGGAACATTTTTTAAAACGACAAGAATCCTTCAAACTTTTTCAAAAGATTTTGAAAGATCGAAAGAAGTCATGGAAATTTAATCAGACTCCCCTCTTTCTGAAATTTCTTCAGGGAGACATTGAATATCAATGCACCCCATGGGGGAATCCTTGCTACAGCATCTTTGGATGGCAGAAGCCCTGTTATCTTTTGGGCGAAGGATATGCAAAAACTTTTCAAGAACTGATGGAAACCACAGATTGGGATAGCTATGGAACGGGCCGCAACGAAAAATGCGCTGATTGCATGGTCTCTTGTGGCTACGAACCGACAGCAGTCGATGACACTTTCAACGGCATTCGCGGTATGGTGAAAACAATCAGGGCAATGGCGTCATAGATATAAGTTCAGAACAATTTCTATATTCTCGCATCACTTCTCCAGCACTTTTGGCAGCCTTTCCCCTGATATCTCTTTGGGTAACATCTCCCTCTTCCAGATTTGCAATACAACGTTGAAGACAACGAAGCCAAATATGTTGAGGAAGCTCAACGGCTCCACAATTGAGACTTAAAAATACGATACATTGTATCTGACAAATTTTTTGTGCTTCTTCCTCGCATAGCGGTTCAATCGATTCAGATGGTTCCACATTCATTTTTTCAGCGAGCTCAAGGATTGCAACTTCTTGGGGTGAATAAACACGAATGAGCGACACGATAATTCCTTGAGCAGATGGAAATGAAAAAAGTGTGCTCGAATACCACTACTAAGAATAGCACCCAGACGAAACGAAGATTGAGTTGCTACAGCTGCTGCCTCCACTTCAGCGGCAATAGTAGCTCGTGCAAGCAGACCATTGCGCACTCCCAGGGCACTTCCACTGAGCCATCTGGCCGCTAATGACATCTCAACTTGAGAGACACCCACCTCTGCCACAACAATGGCCTGAGCGGTATTTGCAGTCACTGTCGGAAAGAGTTGAGTGACTCCCTTGACAACACCATTTACAAGCGGTTCTCCTGCCATAAGCCCTCCCTTTCCTGATGTTACTCTTATCGGGAGAGAGACTGAAAAGTTGCGCGGCTGAAAGTGAACGCTAAAGAAATGAGCTTAAAAGATTGAAGTTCATCGAATGAATCAATGCGATATTGGGCAGATGTTTTACGATGACCAAATAGGCGCCTTTGAGAACGCGATTAAACTCATCTGTCGTCATAGAAAAGGTAAATCCCATGGTGAACTCTCTTCTTTCTTCCAATGCCCTAACGTATTTTCGGTTGTAAAAGAAAAAAGTTGTTGACTATCTTTTTCTAGACAAAACTATCTTTATTATGGTAGCCTCCTATTGCATTGGAGGTTGTATGAGTCAAAGCCAGTTAGCAACCAAGATTGATTCGGACATTAAAAAAGCCCTTGAGACAGTATGCAAAGAGCGAGGGTATAAAATGAATCGCTTCATTGAAGAAGCTATTCTTGACAAATTAGAAGAGCTTGAAGATATCGAGGACATCAAATCGCTGCGCCGCGAACCGACTCGTCCGTTAAAAGAAATTCTGAAGGATTTAAAGGCGCATGGAAAAATATAATATTGAGCTTACCTATAGTGCAGAAAAAGCACTCTTCCAACTCTCAAAAGAACCAATTCAAAAGATCATGGCTGCTATCCAATCCTTGACAGAAAACCCTTACCCTGTTGGTTGCCGAAAGCTTTCCGGAGAAGATGGTATCTATAGAATCAGAGTTGGGACCTACCGCATCATTTACTCCATTCATAAAAAAGAAATCCTCATCAAGATCCTCAAGGTTGGTCATCGTAAAGAAATTTATCGCTAATTTCCAATTTTCTCTTGTCAACAAAATGCGAAAATGCATAGGAATCGCAAAACCCATAAAGGGGGAGGTGCTATGCGGCGCGAGATTGAAGAATTTGAAGTCGAGAAACCAGAAACCTGTCCCAATTGCGGATGCAGAGTTGGCAACTCTCAAGCATGCGACAATTGTGGAGCCGTCCTTTCCAAAGACGAAGACTTTGGAGATTTTGATCTGGACGAAGACACGAATGACAACTACTAGTGTTCACCTGCGAGGGTGGCGGAACTGGTAGACGCGCAAGATTCAGGATCTTGTGGTAAAGAGCCATGGGGGTTCGAGTCCCCCCTCTCGCACAGTGCAAACCCTCCTCAAAGTCCATATGCTTTGTTGATGTCGTTGACACTGCCTGCGTCGTACACCAAAGTACGACTCGGCAGGTCTCCTCCATCTGCCTCGCATCTGAATCTTTGATGAGCGTTCGCTGAAAGGAATATTTTGCAATTCTTTGAAACGATAAAACATTTTTTTTCGGGAAGTTATCATCTTTTCCGCATTCTTTTTTCTGCTCTGACTGGCATCTTTATTTTCTGTTTTGTCGCTTTTATCGTCATCTATTATGGTTTCGCTCGAGACCTTCCTGATATCAAAACCATCGAAGATTATCGCCCCCCTGTCATCAGCGAAGTTTTTGCGCATGATCAAACAAAGATCGGAGAATTTTGGACCGAATGCAGATTCTTTGTTCCTTATGAAAAGATTCCACGCCGTATTCTTCTCGCTTTTCTCGATTCAGAGGATGATCGTTTCTTTGAACATAGCGGGATCGATATGCGTGCTATTCTGCGCGCGTTTATTGCAAACCTCAGAGCAAAAGGGATCACACAAGGAGGAAGCACCATTACACAACAGGTCACTCGTTCTCTTCTCCTTTCGCGCGAACGTTCCTATAAACGAAAAATAAAAGAAGCGATCTTGGCGGTTCGTCTTGAACGTTCACTCACTAAAGAACAAATTTTAACGCTTTATCTCAATCAAATTTATTTAGGAAATCGAGCGTATGGTGTCGCGGCTGCCGCTCGAAATTATTTTCACAAATCTCTCGACGAACTAACGCTTGCTGAAATCTCTCTTATCGCTGGTCTTCCAACTGCTCCCACAAGCTATTCGCCTGTCAACAATCCTGCTGCTGCGCGAAAACGACAACTTCATGTGCTGGGTCGCATGCTGGAAAATAATCATATTTCAGAAGAACAGATGCAGCAGGCAATGAACGAACCCATTGCTCTGTTTGTCGCAGGAGTAGACAAAACATTTACGCATCCAAGCGCCGCATATTTTGTGGAGCATGTGCGAAGAGTGGTGAAGGAACAATATGGCGATGAAGCTCTCTATCATCGCGGACTCAAAATTTACACGACAGCTGATGTCTCATTTCAGGAAATAGCAACAAAAGCAGTCCGCCAAGGCGTACGAGATCTGGAAAAACGACAAGGTTATCGTGGACCACATGAGCACGTCGAAAAAGAACTGATCCCGGAACGCATTCAAAAAATTGAAACCGCACTCCGAAGAGAACAATTCGATCATATTATTCATTGGCCTCCGACAACCCTGCCGCGCGAAGAAAACGTTCTTCTCGAAGAAGAAAAACAATATGAAGCCGTGGTGACAGGTTTTGAAGGGAAAAATGTTCTGATACAAATTGGTCTCACCAAAGGAGTGATTCCTCATCGTGGTTATAAATGGGCACGCTCCTTTAATACAAAAACAGTAGGCTATGACGATGTCAATTATGTTTCGGAGCCGAGATATATTTTAAAAATCGGAGATGTTATTTTTGTCATGAAACAAGCTGATGGTTCCTTCTATCTTGTACAACCTTCAGAGACCCAAGGAGCTTTATTTGCGGTTGCGCCTGACACTGGTTTTGTTCGAGCGCTGGTAGGTGGAACTGATTTTGAAAAAAGTGAATTCAATCGCGCAACGCAATCTCTTCGTCAACCAGGATCAGCCTTCAAACCTTTTGTCTACGCAGCCGCTCTGGATAAAGGATATACGTTTGACACGATCATCGATGATGATCCCGTAGAATATCAGGTGGGCATCGACATGTTTTGGAGTCCGAAAAATTACGGCGATGAATACAATGGACCGATGTCGTTTCGTCAGGCGCTCATTCAATCTCGAAACATTCCCACGGTAAAACTCGCCTATGATATGGGAACTGACTACCTCACCGCCTATGTCCGAAAATTTGGAATAACGACACCCATTGATCGTTATCTCTCGATGGCTCTTGGAGCAAATGGCGTCTATCTTTCAGAAATCGTTCCCGCCTATGCCACTTTTGCTTCGCACGGCGCTTATCGCCCTCCTGTGTATATTACTCGTATTGAAGATGCGAAAGGCGAGATTCTTTATGAGCATCAATCACATCTTCTGCAAACCTCGCTTCCGAGAACTCCGGCATCAGAATCTGAGACAGATGAGAATGTTTCCGATGAAAAAATTGCAGAAACGAAAGAACAGTACACAGAAAAAGTAAAAGCAGCGATCACGCAAGTACAAGATTCTGATCTCAACACTCTTCTTTTCTTTCAAGAACAGCAAACCATCGAAAAAGAGGACCTCGTGTTGACGAATCTCGAATTGAAAACACTTTATGGGAATGCGATTCCACAAGGGCATGTGATTACTCCTCAAACTGCCGCTCTTATGATCGAACTCCTGAAAGGAGTCGTTCAATCGGGAACCGGTCAACGCGTCAGCAAACTCGGGCGTCCTGTGGCCGGAAAAACAGGGACCACGAACGACGAAAGTGATGCTTGGTTTGTCGGATTTATTCCCGATCTTGCAGTGGGGACATGGGTCGGATTTGATGCTCTCAAACCCATTGGAGAAAAAGAGACAGGAGGAAAAACAGCGGCTCCGATTTTCCTCTCTTTTATGGAAGCGGTCACCAAAGATACAGAACCAAAAGATTTTACTCTTCCCGAAAATTTTCCTCATGGAAACATCTCAGCACTTCCCGGTGGAAGCGCCCTTTTTGGCTCGCGTCCTCGAATGCATCTCCCAGGCGAGCGCGGTGGTTCTGATCGAGCTGATGAATTCTTTGAAGAAGACCTTGAAGAGCAAAATGACGTTACTGGCGTGAATCCTCCACCTTCTTCTGAAGCGACAAATCCGTTATAAATTCAAATCTTTCTCTCTTCATCTTTAAGAAATGCACGAAACTTTTTTTAAAATACAGCGATAGAGAGATGAATGACATCTCCCGATTCAAAAATTTCGCGAAAATCTCCCGATGACGGTCCGTATCTCGGTCTCACTCTTCATTCGAGTATTTTTGAACCGCTCGAAATTTCACAAGTGAGTGTTGGCGATATCGCCGTTCCCCTTTTAAGTGAACCGAATTTTGCTCTCTCCTTAAGTCGATCTGGACTCAGTCTGACCAACTTCATCGGTAATAAGCTCGCGGTTCACGAATCAGGACTTGGCCGCTTTTTTTCGAACATTGTGCCTCAGACAACTGCGGCAGTTTTAAACGCCTACTTCATGCATGAATCGGGTCACTTTCGTTTAATACAAAGTGACGCCACTCATTTTATTGAAGTTCCGGAAGATGTTCGATCATTTTGGAATGGAGTTAATGGTATCAATACGAATTCGTGGGCATCTGCGCAGGGACTACACTATCCCTATGAAGGAATCATGAACGATATAAGCTATATCATTCAAAAATTTGATCTTCCTTTTTATCACGCTATTTCTACAAAATTAACAGGCGGCGATGGCGATATCGCCGGTTATCTCGATTTTCGCCATGAGCTGGGAAGCGTCCATGAAGAATCGTGGCTCGGCGGGCTTTCACTCTGGATGCTTGTTGATCTCTATCCACACTTTGCGCGCGTCATGAAATATGCTTGGTCAGGCGAAAAACCTGAGAATCCCTATCAACCTGGCGATTGGACTCTCAAAACAAATGGCTATCTTTCAGCAAGTGGCCCACTTTATGGATTAAAATTTATGCTTTTTCTGCAAGGGCATTCACAGCTTCCCACGTATCTCGCGATCGAACCTTGGGTCTCTCCATCACATACGCATGTGAATCGAGATCAGAGCGAAGCGGTCTATCCTTTTGGTGTTAACATTGAAATGTATCGATTACCCCTTGGAGGAGGACTTGGTCCTTTCTCCATCGCTATGAGTTATGAACTGAATATTTCAGTACAACGACAAAATATCTGGTACCAACGTGAATACTTTGAAGATCAAATCGGTATTCTTCTCGGAGCAAGTGCAAGCTTTCATTTTCAAACAAAAAAATGGGAGCTTTTTGTCAGTGCGGGGTGCCGCGAAGATGGATTCTTATGGCAAGAATCGTTAGGCACTGGATGTTCAGGAACTGCCGGTTTCCTCGTCCACGTGGAGCCGAATCAAGACTCACAATGATGAAATGGTCACTGAGAGAATCTTGTCCCCACGCTCAATTTTTTCGGTCACCTGAAGCCCCTCAGTACAATAACCAAAGACCGTATATTGCCCATCTAAAAAGGAGGCATCACCGAGCGCAATGTAAAATTGGGAACCACTTGAGCGTTGCTCTGGATTGACTTCATTCGGAGTTCTCGCCCACGCAATCGCCCCCTTTTTATGCTTTAAATTAATTTCAGCCGGAATGGTATAACCAGGGCCGCCAGACCCGGTTGCTGTCGGATCGCCACCTTGAATGACAAAGTCAGGAACAACACGATGAAAGGCAAGTCCATTGTAAAAACCTCCATCGGCAAGAGATTTGAAATTTGTCACCGAAAGAGGCGCTACTTTTGCATCCAAGTTGCAAACAATTTTCCCTTTTGAAGTTTCAATCGTTGCCACATAATTTTTAGAAGGATCAACACTCGACACTTTTGGTTCTTGAAATGTTTTTGATGATGTTGTGGACACAACTTCCTCCTTGATTGGGGTTGAAATATTTTCTTTTAATTTTTGCGATGAACAGTAAGTTAAAAAAAGTAACAGAAAACTAGACGCAACAAAACGATTCATATTTTCTCCTTGATCTAAAAAAATTAATTGAAGAAGCAAAACAAAAGGTGCCTGACATCTTTTTGGCACGGTGTAAGTGCAAAAAAGTGTCTGGCACTGCTTTTGGTCTGCAACGATCGCCAAAAGAAGTGTCAGGCAGTTTCTTGCATAAACCCCATGCCAGAAATCTGCCAGACACCTTTTGGCTCTCTTCAAACCGCAGTTGATCAAACCGCAGTTGATATTGACGAATGGACGAAAGAAAGGCAAGTAAAGAACCCATTCAACCTTTCCTTAAAAAAGGAGAAAAAATGAAAACAATTTTTTTCATAACGGCAAGTTTCTCTCTACTTTTCAGCACCTCAGCACATGCAGATTGGGTTTCAACTCTTGGTAAATACGATTGTCTGGAAATAGAAAAATTTCAAGTCAATCGTGAAGATTTTTCAAACAGAGAGCGTGAACGAGCATCTGCCATTCCTGAAGAAACCCTTGATCAACTTCAACATGCAATTGTGGGAGAAGCGACACGAGAAAAAATTGTATCGCAAGTAAAAAAAGCTCCAGGGTGTAAGGGTGAGACCATTGTCTTTGGAGGTATTGTTACCGATTATAAACAGGGAAGCCGCGCTGCTCGAATTCTGGTTGGTCTTGGAGCAGGAAAACAAAAATTTCAGGTTGAATCGTATCTTAAAGATAAAAAAACAGACGAACCCCTCGCAAATAAACAAATTATCGATCGGAAAGTTGGTGGTTGGGCCGGAGGAGACGAAGCAAAAGGCCACCAGGATTTTGCAGAAAAAGTAACTACATTTATCAAAAAAGGGAAATAGGAGTTGAAAACGTGAAATTTATTGTCACGGGAGTTAATAATCGCTCTTTGCATCTTGCAAAGCGAGAAAAGTTTTATCTCCTTCCAGAAAAAAGAAGTGAAATTCTCACTCGTCTTGCTCGCTTTGATTCAGTTTCTGAACTCGTCGTCCTTTCAACCTGCAATCGCACTGAACTGTATGCCGTTGTTTCTTCTTCTGATACGTTTCACGATCTCCAAAAAGAACTTTCCCAGGCGCTTGATGTTGATACTCAGGTCATCTCTCAACATGGCTACTCTTTTGAAGGAGAAGAGGCGCTTCGTCATCTCATGCGTGTCTGCAGCAGTCTTGATTCCATGGTGCTTGGTGAAACGCAGGTGTATCGCCAGGTCAAAGAAGCATTTGAGTTTTCATTTCAAACCGAAAAAACAGGTCCCCTGTTGAACCAACTTTTTCATCATGCCTTCTCTACAGCAAAGCGAGTCAGAACTGAAACTGGAATTGGGGCTGGAAGCACCTCTATCAGTTCAACAGCAGTCGATTTTCTTGAGCTAAATGTATGCCTTCGCACACCACCACGTCTCTTAATTTTAGGGGCTGGCGAAGTTGCTGCTGATGCTGCAAAAAGTTTTGCGAAACGGAATCTCGGCACATTTGTCGTCGTCAACCGAGATGAAGCAAAAGCTCACACTTTAGCAGATGAACTTGGAGGAGAAGCAAAAGCCTTGGAACATCTTGAAGACGAGCTTGCAAAAGCACATGCACTTCTCACCTGCTGCCACACTCATCATCCAATCATCACTCCTTCTCACATTCTGAATGCGCTCAACACATCTGATCGCGGAACATTGACGATTATTGATCTTGGCGTTCCACGAAATGTCGATGAGGAGGTTCGAAATATTCCCGGAGTAAATCTTTATCATCTCGATGACTTGACAGAAATTGCGGAAAAAAATCGAAAGACTCGAGAAAGTGAATCCTCACAAGCTGAATTCATTGTGAGAGAAGAGGCAAAGAAAGGATCAGAGCTCCTTGATTCTCAGATAGAACCGACCATTGCAGGACTTATTCAAAAGTACGAAGGATTACGACAAAAAGAACTTTCAAAAGTTTTTACACGGATGCCGCATCTTTCAGAATCGGATCGAGAGCTGATTGATGCCTGCACGACATCGATTGTAACTAAAATTCTCCACGATCCCATCATCACTCTCAAAGAAAAAGACGATCTGCTTCTCTCCTTCCGCCAAATGTTTCGTTTGGATGTCAACAAATGCGACCTCTAGAACCTGTGTGTCATTGCGAGGACCCTGAGCAAAGTCGAAGGGGACGAAGCAATCTCCTGCAAACAGTGTTGTCGGGAGATCGCCACGCCCTTCGGGCTCGCGATGACACTCTTTGTAAACGCTTTCTAAAAAGTTATCCTCTTTTTCTTTTATTATTCTTTCTTCCCCTAAAACTCTTTGCACTCCCTCCAATACCACAAGGATTTGTGAATGATTTTGCTTCGGTTTTAACGCATGACGATCGAACTGTGCTTGAAAAAATTCTCACTACGTTTGAACAACAGACAAAGATTGAAATTGCTGTTGTCACCCTCTCTTCTCTTGAAGAGAGACCCATTGAAGATTATGCAGTGGAACTTTTCTCAACTTGGGGCATCGGCAAAAAAGGAAGCGACCGGGGTGTCCTTTTTGTCATCGTGCAGAAAGAGCGACAGCTCCGTTTTGAAATCGGCTATGGGCTTGAAGGAACCATCAATGATGCACTGGCAGGACGCATTTTGGATGAAGCCGTTCTTCCACGATTTCGAGAAGGAAACATCAGCGAAGGTATTGTTGCAGGAACCGTGACGCTTATTCAAACAATCGTTCAAAAAGAAAATATTCCGTTTGATATTTCGAATATATCGCAAGAGCTTACTCACCCTAGAAAAGAGGCGCAGCCTCTTCCCTGGTATTTGAAGGTACTTTTCTTTGTGGTTGCTGCTTATATTTTTATTCGTCATCCGTGGCTTTTCCTCTTTTTCTTCCGAGGTGGTCGTGGTGGCAGAGGTTTCGGCGGCGGCGGTGGTTTTGGAGGATTTGGAGGAGGGAGGTCAGGTGGTGGAGGGGCTTCGCGTAAGTGGTAGAGGACATCAAACTTGACACGGTGAGCAAAACAATTATGTCATTCCCGCGAAAGCGGGAATCCAGAAAAAAGATTGAGATACTGGATCCCTGCCTTCGCAGGGATGACAAAAAGGAGAATAATCATGAAAAGAACATGGATTTTACTCGGTGCACTTGTGGTCGTTGTACTCATCAGTTTTGGAAGCATCAAAGGAAATTACAATCAAATTGTGACACTGCATGAAAATGTAGAGACGTCGTGGGCACAAGTGGAAAATGTTTTGCAGCGACGAAATGATTTAATTCCAAATCTTGTCAACACCGTGAAGGGTTATGCCGCTCAAGAAGAACGGGTCTTAACTGAAGTGACGGAAGCTCGAGCAAAAGCATCGGGAGCGCAGACTATTCCAGAAAAAGTCGATGCGAATAATCAGCTCTCTTCAGCACTGAGTCGTTTACTTGTGGTGGTTGAGAAATATCCTGATCTCAAATCGAATCAGAATTTTTTAGCGCTTCAAGATGAACTTGCTGGAACTGAAAACCGGATTGCCGTAGAGCGCAAACGCTATAATGAAGCCGTACAAGGATACAATACGACTGTTCGTCGTTTCCCCACAAATATCATCGCCGGGGCTTTTGGATATGAACGACAAAACCGCTATTTTGAAGCAACTGAAGGGGCAACAGAAGTACCCCAAGTGAATTTTGATACACGTGGCGGTGGACAATAATGAGTGTCGTTCCTTCAGATTTTCCACCTCCGGTCACAAAAAATGAATTTATTACCTCCCCTTCTGGATCAACTGAAACAACACTTGAAGCAGGAATACTCTTTGTGGGAGCAGGCCCCGCGAGTTTAGCTGGTGCCATTCGCCTGGCACAGCTTCTGAATGAAGCACCTGAAATAAAATCAAAGCTCGGTGATTTTCCGATCGTCATCGTGGAAAAAGGGAAATATGTGGGCGCTCATCTTCTTTCTGGTGCCATTATTAATCCTGTTGGCTTCCGAAAACTTTTTCCTCACATGAAAGATACAGATTTTCCTTTTTATGAATCGATCGAAAAAGAAGCCGTCTACTTTCTTACAGAACAAAGCTCTTTTCGACTTCCAACACCGCCGACGATGCGCAACCATGGATATTTTTCCGCAGCGCTTTCAAAAGTTGGAAAATGGCTTGGAAGCCAAGCGGAAAGTTTAGGTGTTACGATTCTTCCTGAAACAGCTGCGTCGAAACTTCTTCTTCAAGATGATCGTATTGTCGGCATTCGAACTGGTGATAAAGGACGCGACCAACAAGGAACCCCAATGCCAAACTTTGAGTCTGGTGTGGATCTCAAAGCCAAAGTCGTCTGCCTCGGTGAAGGGACGCAAGGTCATCTGACACAACAAGCGATTGAACACTTTCATCTGCAAGGATCAAATCCTCAGATATATGCGCTTGGCGTCAAAGAAGTTTGGGAAGTACCGCAGCCACTCAATCGTGTGATTCACACCATGGGCTGGCCGCTCAAGCTTTCGAAAAAGTATCATGAGTTTGGCGGAAGTTTTGCGTATCCGTTTGGAAAAAATAAAGTTTCACTTGGACTCGTTGTTGGGCTGGATAATCGTGACGCAAGTCTCTCCACGCACGATCTTTTGCAGCAGATGAAACTTCATCCCCTTTTTCAAAAAATTCTCAAAGGAGGAAGAAGACTCGATCAAGGTTGGGGTGCAAAGACAATTCCTGAAGGTGGATACTACTCCCTTCCTAAAAATCTCCACGCTCCTGGCGCACTCTTTCTTGGCGATGCTGCTGGTTTTGTGAATGTACCAGCTCTCAAAGGCATTCACTATGCGATGCACTCTGGCATTCTTGCTGCGGAAACAATTTTTGCAGCCCTGAAAGCCGGGGCTTCTCTGCAGGAAGAAAAAATATTGCACACTTATGACAAGACCATGCACGAAAGTTTTATTCTGAAAGACCTCTATCGTGTTCGAAACATGCGACAAGCTTTTGGTTCTGGTTTTTTTATCGGCGCAAAACTCGCCGGGCTTATGACGATCACTGGCGGCCTGTTTCCTGGTTGGCGATTTGGAGTGAAGGCAGATAAAGATCAGCCCCTCTTTAAAAACCAGCGAACCTACCCAAAACCAGACAACAAAATCACTTTTGATAAGCTCTCAAGCGTCCATGCCGCTGGCAATCGCAGTCGCGATAAACAACCCAATCACTTGCGCGTAGAAACAAAAGTATCACCGGAAGTTGGAGATGCACTCATCAACATGTGTCCTGCTCATGTCTATGAATGGAAAGAAATTGCAGGAGAGAAACAACTCTTCATCAATCCCACCAACTGCATCCACTGTGGCGCCATCTCCGCCAAAGGGGGCAGGCTTACTCCACCCGAGGGCGGCAGCGGACCGGAATATTCGGAGATGTAACTTAATCATGGCGCCGTCGGTCCGAAAATAAGACCCATCTCTCTGCGAAGATGAGCCACGGCATCAATTTCGCTCTGACGAGGAATATAGTTACTGCTCAGCTCTTCAAAACCAAAAAGTGCTCCAATAATTATTTTTGCTTTTTCAGGTTCAATCATATCTTCATTTTTTATTGTTCCATCACAACTGAGGTCAATTTCTATAGAAAACGATTTGGGACAAGCAGTTGGGAAGTAAGTGAGCATACCATTCCGGTATGCTGACCCCATTGTTTGGTTTTGACGATAGCACCTTTTCGTTATGCTACCGTCAGATGAAATAAATTTCTGATAGTTCATTTCAGCACATTTATATCCATCCTGTATGGAAATCCCAATTTCACCATCTCCCTCTTTCTCCCCAGAAGTAAATTCTTTTCCAACCGAAGAAGCAGGAAGCAAATCTATTCCCGCGAATTTATTAAGAGCTCTTTTTATTTTATCGGTAACAACAATCGAAACGCTCATCTTTTCTCCTTTGAAATGAAATTAGAATTATTACAAATGTTTCTGAATCACTTGCAGCAAATCTTGCCGATGAATGAAGTCTTCGAGGTAGTCTATTTTTTCGGTTGAGAATCGAATCACGGGTGATTTGTCGTAGTGGTCGATCCATTTGGTGTAGAGCTGATGAAGACGTTTCAGATATTCATCAGGAATCGATTTTTCTTCTACTCTTCCACGCTTCGCAATTCGTTTCTTGAGAGCTCGAACAGGACACTCAAGATAAATCAAGATTTTCGGCGGAGCAATCGTTTCAGCGATCGTTTCATACAAGGTGCGATAGGTTTGATAATCTTCTTTTGACATACTCCCCTGTCGATAGAGATTTTCTGTAAATACTTCAGCATCTTCAAAAATCGTACGATCCAAAATGACGCTTTCAGGAGACGCCGCAATCTCACGATGCATTTTAAATTTCTGAATCAAAAAAAACATTTCAAAGTGAAATGCCCAGTGCTTCATGTCGTTGTAGAAAAGTGGAAAATAAGGATTTGCGTCGTTCTGTTCAAAAAATGGCTTAAGACCAAATTGGTTGCAAAGAAAATCGACCATACTCGATTTTCCTGATCCAATATTTCCTGCGATAGCGATGTATTTTGACATAAGTTCAATTGGCTCGACATGACCAAAAGGTGCCTGACATCTTTTTGGCATGGTGTGAATGCAAAAAAGTGTCTGGCACTTCTTTTGGTCATGCTCGATATCGCCAAAAGAAGTGTCAGGCAGTTTCTGGCTCAACAACCATCGCCAGAAATCTGCCAGACACCTTTTGGCTCATATTCTCTCTCAAATTTCATAACCATTTTTTGAAAGCATATGGAGAGCAATTTTTTCTCGAAGCTCTTCGGTATTGACGAAAAGGGTCGGTGCAATGCGATCGAGCGCTTTTGCATATTTTTCGAATTCTTTTGTCTCTCCTGCCATATTCATCAGTGCCTGTCGCGCTCGATTGGAAAGTTGATGCATCTGTTCTGCAATCCCTACCTTGCACATTGCAATGGCAATCGAAGCTTTTTCATTTCCAGAAAGACGAACGATCTTGAGCGCACGAATCACGCCTGACTCCAATGCATACGATTCCGAAATCAGATCAGCAATAAGAGCTAATACGCGTTGTTTGTTTTCAAGTTGATCCGCATACTGCTGCACAGCAACTCCAGCAACATACACAGCGAGTCGTTTCATTTGCTCCACTGCTTCCACTTCGTGCGTCAGTTCTCCATAATCTTGAGCAGGAGGAAAACCTGATTTCAGTTGTCCTAAAATTTCCTGAAGCTTTTGCATAAAAGGAAGTTCTTGCGACATGGCACGTTTCAGAACTGTATTCGCAACAATCAAGCGATTGATTTCATTTGTTCCTTCAAAAATGCGATTGATACGAGAGTCGCGATAGAAACGTTCAACATCATATTCGGCAATATACCCATAGCCGCCAAATGCTTGCACTGCTTCATCTGCAACGATTTGAAGTGCTTCGGAGCCATAAATTTTTGCGATCGAAGCTTCGACTGCATATTCTTTTAAGAAGCTCTCTCGTTTCGTATCAAAATCAGCGGAACTCCGATCGAGTGTTCCAATTGATTTATCGATCATGTCCGCAAAGCGATAGACGAGAGATTCAAGCATGTAGGTCACAAGAGCGCTTGTCGCAATTTTATCTCGGATCAATGCAAACTCAGCAATCGGTTTTCCAAACTGCTGACGCTCTTTGACATACGGGATCATTTTTTCGATTAAACGTTTACAACTTCCAAGACAAGCAGCGCCAAGCTTCCATCGGCCGAGATTCAAAACATTGAACGCGATACGATGACCTTTTCCAATTTCGCCGAGCACATTTTCAACAGGAATTTTTGCATCTTTCAGGACAAGGGGTGTTGTAGATGAACCATGAATTCCCATTTTCTTTTCTTCGGGTCCGGTGGAAACTCCTTCAAAGTTTCGCTCCACCAAAAATGCGGTAAACTTTTCTCCATCAATTTTTGCAAAAAGTGTAAAGAGATCTGCAAATCCACCATTGGTAATAAAAACTTTTTCGCCATTGAGAATGTAATGTTTTCCATCTTTGGAAAGTGTTGCACTCGTACGATGGGCAAGCGCATCCGAACCAGCACCAGGTTCAGTCAGTGCATAGGCGCCAAGCCACTCTCCTGTTGCGAGTTTTGTCAGATATTTCTGTTTCTGCGCATCGGTGCCAAATGCGCGAAGAGGGAGCATTGCAATACCGGTATGGCACATGAAAGCGACAGTAAAGGAACCTTGATGTGTTAAATTTTCAGAGATAAAGGTGGTAGGAACTTTTCCGAGCTGCAATCCGCCATATTTTTCCGAAACTTCTGCCATCAGGAGACCAAGTTCTCCTGCTTTTTTGAGAAGTCCTGGAATGACCCCTTCCTTTTTTGCTTCAATCTCATCTGATTTTGGAAGCACTTCGTTGATAGAAAAATCAGATGCGAGTTTTGCTAAATTTCTTTCATCTTCATTTTGTTCCTCTGGAATAAAAATATCTCGAGTTCCGATCGGCTCGAGTAAAAAGCCTGCTCCTTTGACAACACTCTGTTCATTTCCTGACATCATTCCTCCTTAAAATGAAAAGCTGTTCTGTTGAAAACGTCTCTCGGAGGCATTGTCTCACTACGGAAAAAATCCTCACACGCCGGATTTTTCCCTGCGCTTCAGCCTGCTGTGCATTGAGGCTTCGTTTCCAGCGTCTGAAGACGCCGCTCGACAATCGCCTCCTGCGGCCGTTTTCAATAACTAACTCCTCGATTGTACTGATTAACCACTTGAAATCAAAGTATTTTTTTGCTCTCTTGACTCTGACCACCAAAGCAACGAAGGTGCGGCCCATGAAGGATGTTCAAAACCAACGCGATGACCGCCAGATCCCGATTGATAAGGTCGGAGTGAAAGGCATTCGCTATCCGATCAGCTTGCTCGACAAACACGAAAAAGAACAGCACACGATTGCATCTATTAATATGTATGTCGATCTCCCTCATCATTTTAAGGGGACCCACATGAGTCGATTCATTGAAATTCTTAATGAATATCGACGCGAAATTCACATCGATCGTCTTCCCGAAATTCTTGCGCAAATGAGAAAAAGTTTTGATGCGAGCTCAGCACATATTGAAATTCGATTTCCTTATTTTATTGCCAAATCTGCTCCGGTCACAAAAAGCATCGGAATGATTGACTACGAATGTTTTTTTACGGCATCGAGTACGTATCAAAATGACGATTCCATTCTTGGAGTGAATGTTCCGATCATGACGCTCTGTCCTTGCTCTAAAGAAATCAGTGAGTATGGCGCGCACAATCAGCGTGGCATTGTCTCTCTCGAAGTGCGGCAGAAAAAAATGATTTGGATTGAAGATTTGATTGAGATTGTTGAAAAAGCCGCAAGCTCGCCGATTTACTCGCTTCTCAAACGTCCTGATGAAAAATTTGTCACCGAGCAATCTTACAACAACCCAAAATTTGTTGAAGACGTGGTGCGTGACATTGCCCTGACAATGAATGAACACGACAATGTCAGTTGGTATCGCATCTCCGCAGAAAACTTCGAAAGCATCCACAACCACAGTGCGTATGCGTTTGTGGAAAAAGATAAGAAAAGTTAACGAGAAATTCTCACATGTCATTGCGAGGAGCATAAGCGACGAAGCAATCCGACACAAGGTGTCGTCCCGAGCGGAAGCGAGGGATCTCCGGGAGATCCTTCGTCTTCGCCTCAGGATGACCTTCGGTCAGATCGCCACGCCCTTTGGGCTCGCGATGACATCACTCTAGAAAAAACGTTCCACAAAAAATGTTTTTTCTCCTGATTTAATTTCAACACGGCGTTTTACAGTGTTTGAATCAGCGGAAACGATCTCAACATCATGTTCACCCGCAGGAAGTGCGATGACAGCGCCTTGAAAACTTCGCGGAAGCGTTGACCAACTGCGAAGATCTGCGCGATTTGTTGCTAAGAGTAAGATTCCTACCAGAATTCCCAAATCTTCGTCGACCTGAGTTCCAAGCGCAACTGCACTTCCTGTTTTCACCGCAAAACGAGCTGTAGCTCGTGCGATAACTTCAGGTATCTCATCCTTGAGCGCTTCTTTCACCGTCATCGCAAGGTCATGATAGAGATAAGCTTTGGTTTCGCGTTGATCAACGCGGATGACTATAGGAAGAGGATCAAAGAGTTCACTGGGATAGGTTGGAATCGGAAAAATTTGGAGACCATTCGTCCCTTCCGTCGATTCTTTCAGAGGAACCGAGCCACTGCCCAGAAGAACGACGAGTTCTCCCTCATTTTTCTTTAAGAGTCGGGGTATCGCTTCTTTATATTTTCGTTTCCATTCTTGACATTGCGACAGCGACCCAAGTTTTTGACAAAGCATGAGCAATCGCTCACGAATCAGTGGATCCTGGATCTCCTTTTTCTCCAGCCACTTCCAATCGATGTAAGCATCATTGAGTTTCCCATTGACTTCCCAGACGAATGCTTCCGTTAATTTGAGGAATGGATCTTGAAGATACGTTTTTTTCACATTCTTAAAATAATCGACATAACGATTTTCGATTTGACGCATTTCAATCAAAGCTTTTTGTGGTTCCTTGAGCGCTAAATAATTAAGAGTTTGATAAAGATCGACGAGCGGTTTTTCAAAGTCGCGCGCATGATAAGGAATAATATTGTCGTTCGCGATCACAGATGCTGTTTTTGAAACCACTTGTGTTGCCTGCGCTTCGACAAATTCCTCTGCCCGCATAAAAACGCGGTTACTCTCTTCATATCTGCCTGCTGCCTGAAGAAGTGTTGCCTCATCTAAAAGTGAGAGGAGTCGATCGCCTTTTGGAACATTTTTCTTCTGTGCTATTCGCAGAGCCCTATCAAAATTTCCACGCTTCGCATGCCAACGCATCTGCTCTGCACGATGAAGATAGGTGCCACTACATGATGTAAGGATGAAAATAACGAAACCTGAAAGCAAAAAACGCGGAATCATGACTCTTGAAACCTCTCAAAAAGATTCAGATGCAAGGAAGCCTGAAGGAAGCCGACTGAGGCATACTTAAATATACGCCGCAAGGAGCGCTGACGAAGGCGACGAAGCAGATGAATTTTTTTCAGAGGTTTCTCATGTACCAGTAAAGCGTTTGCGGAAGCGCTTCTTAATTTCCAGATCATCAGTCCAGAGGATCGTGTTCTTTTCAAGATCGGTCAAAGAGAACGTCATTTTGTAATAGACAATCTCCTGCCTGCCGACCGGCTGTTTGATCGAAGAGAGGGTGCCTGAGAGAAAATAGTCAGCGCCGAGTTGACGTCCACGTTTCTTCGCTGTCTTGGGATCGACCCACTCTGATTCTTGATAGACTATTTCTTCTTTGACCGCTGGTCTCATGTTTTCATTCACAAACGTAAATTTTCCCGACTTAAACAGAAGTGTGCGTGACTTATCGGAGAGCGATTTCATATCGATATGCTCATCCGTATCGTTCCCAAAGAGACTCATCATGGTCACAAGTTTCCCCGAATGCTCTGTTACTTCGGGTGAAGTAGAAATCGATGAACTGATTTTTTCTGCAATCTGCTGCAGGTCTGATTCAACAAATTTATCAGATCGGAGAATGATCTCATTGGGATCAATATACTTTCCTTTTGCATAGCGCCGACCACAAGAGATTCCTGACAGCGCAAGGGTAAGAATAATCAACGATGTGGTGAAGAAACATTTCATCATACCTCCAAGTTTTCTTTGAAATGTCTTCTTCACTCACCTAGGACCAAATGTCAAAATCAAAAAAGATGGGAGCTACGGAGAAAGCCGAAATGATGCAGAATCTTGAAGTGGCGTTCTGATACCGGAGAGGCGGGAATCAAAACGAAATGTCGTTTCAACGGTAAGACCAGAAGCATCTGGCAAAAGCGCATTGATGCCGAAAATTTTCTCTTGTTCTCCCGCTTCAAATTTAAAAGTGCAACGAATAGGATTCGCACTATCATTACATTCTGGCATTGGTGTCGTCATTCCAAATGATCTCACTTTATCGGGAATGGAAATCGTCAACGTCAGATTTTCCGTCTTCACTCCATTTGGATTTGAAACAATAATATCGAGATTCAGTGACGATCCCAATGCAGGAGTACCGTACATCACATGCGTCAGTTCAAAATTGCTCTCAGCGCTGACATGAAGTGGAATCATCTGCAGCGCATGTTCACCGTCACTACATTTTGCTCGAAACCGAAGCGTATGTGTGGCGTTTTGCGAAGCCACTTCCTGTTTCACCCGAAGACGAAGTAGTTCCACGCACAGCTTTGATCGGTCTTCTTTTTCACCTGGTTTCTTTTTCTCTTTAGCATCACGTGCCGTAGAAAAAGAGATGCGATTCATATCTGATTGATAGGTAATCCGCGATGACTCTTCTCCTTCAGCATCTTCTTCGGAAACCAACTCAAGTTGATCGGGGAGATAAAACGGGAGAAGCGTACAACTGCACGGATAACGAACATGCACGGTATGTTCTTGTCCCGGTTTCAGATCCACACGAGAAAGATCTGGGAGTTGACGCAGTTCATCTTCGTACCCTGCTTTCATGGCAATTTCAAAATTCACATCCTTGCCTACAATAAATGCTTTGCAATTGGGTGGAAGTGATTTTTTCTCTTCTGTGGTAGTGGAAGTTCCTGTGGTTGAACTTCCCGTTTGAGAAGAATCAGTTTCAGAACTGGTGGGAGATGTCATGCCAGTTGTCGATCCACTTCCTGAAGCTGAACTCCCTGATGCCGTGATTTGCTTTGACGTAGAAGACGTCGAAACCACAACATCTTCATTAAGATGCACACAGTAATCACCTTCGCCACAAGCATTGATGACAAATTTTCCAGTTGAAAGCGTACGACCGGAAGCACAGCGCTTTCCATCTTTGGTGACGGTAATCTGAACGCTCCCTGCCCCTTTTTCATTAAAGTCGAGAAAGCCGTTGCTATTGTCGTCGACAAAAATCTGCCCCCGAATCTTTCCCTGACAGGCAGAAAAAGAGAGTGCGAGAACAATGCCAAGAATAAAAAGAGGAAAACGCTTCATATAATGTTTCAGAAAGCAAAGTTTATGCCATGAGTATAAAGGTTAAATAGCTTAAATAAAAGGATTTTTTAAGAGTTAAAAGAAGCTCTGCGGAGTGCAAAGTCATCACTCACTCATGCAAAAGGCGCTTAAACTCCTCAGTTAAGGCAGGAAGGACTTCAAAGAGATCGCCGACAATTCCGTAATCAGCTTTGGAAAAAATGGGAGCTTCGGGATCTTTATTAATCGCAACAACGACCTTTGACGTTCTCATCCCGGCTAAATGTTGAATCGCACCAGAAATGCCGCAAGCAATATAGAGTGAAGGATTGACTGTTTTTCCCGTCTGCCCCACTTGATGATCATGGGAAATATATCCTGCATCGACAGCAGCACGTGATGCTCCAACGGTTGCGTGAATGGAATCGGCAAGATCGCGAATGAGTTTAAAATTTTCTGTACTTGCGAGTGAACGACCACCGGAAACAATACGGTCTGCCTCGGTCAAATCGACCATCCCTTTTTCTGCCACTTTCATCTCTTCAACTTTTGTCCGAGAAGATTCGACATTCCCTTGATATGAAACCACTTCTGCTTTCCCAGGCTTTGGTGCGGGAGTTGGATAGGTATTCGGACGAGAAGTCGCCATCTGGATCTCGCTTGAAAAAAGAACATCAGCCTGAACTTTTCCGGCAAAAAGAGCCCTGCGGGCCCTCAATTTTTCCTTTTCAAGAGAGAGGTCAACACAATCCGTGGCAAGGCCTGCACCAACACGAGCTGCCGTTCGTGCCAAAAGATCTTTCCCCAAGGAAGAGGCTGAAGCGAGAACCACCTGCGGCGTTTCCTGGGTAATGATATGAACAAGAGCTGTCGTCATGGCCTCTGATGTATAAGATGCAAAAACATCTTGTTCTGCAGCAATGACTTTCGAAACACCGTATGACGCTAAAACATCGGCGGCAGATGAAGCTCCTTTTCCAAAAAGGAGGAGACTCACATGTCCATTCAACTGTCCTGCGAGCTCTGCTCCTTTACCGCAAAGTTCAAGTGTATATTTTTTTGGCTTTCCCGCTTCGTGTTCGCCGACAATCAATATGTTAGCCATAGTAATCTCCTACTCTCTAATGTCATCGCGAGCCCGAAGGGCGTGGCGATCTCCTGAAAACATTGTCTACAGGAGATTGCTTCGTCACTTACGTTCCTCGCAATGACACAATTTTTTAAAGCAAATCTAAATCACTTTTGCTTCTTCGCGCAGCAGACGAACCAGTTCTTTTGCCGCTTCCTGTGGTGTCCCTTGAATCATTTTGCCGGCACGACCTTCCGGTGGCATCTGATAATTCGTAATCGAGATACGCGCACCTTCTCCTGCTAAAAGATCTGCAGCTTTATGTTCCGCAATTGGCTTTGATTTTGCTTTCATAATCCCTGGAAGCGATGCGTAGCGTGGTTCATTCAAACCTTTGTCACATCCAAAAACAGCGGGAAGCGAAACCGTCATAATCTCTTTCATTCCGCCAGAGACCGGGCGTTGCACACGAACACTCGCTTTATCGTCAGACAGATCAAAGGATTCAATCGGAGAAACATGGGGCCAGTTCAAAAATTCAGCAACACCGACGTGAACTTGAGCTGCGTCATCATCGATGGCCTGTTTCCCCGCAAAAATGAGATTGAAATTTTCTTGTTTGCAAACAGCTGAGAGAGCTTTTGCGGTTGTAAAAGGGTCGAGCGTTACTCCTTGTGTGTCGATACGAATGCCCCGATCAGCTCCCATCGCAAGCGCTTGTCGCATTGACTCCACGGCACGAGCAGAACCAGCGGTCATGATCACCACTTCACCAGCTCCTAATTGTTCTTTGAGTTTAATTGCAGCTTCAAGAGCAAACTCATCATAAGGGTTCATGACCCATTTCATTTCAGATTCGTCGATATGATCTCCCACGATTTTAATGCGCGATTCTGTATCGGGCACCTGCTTGACGAACACACCGATTTTCATGTCCTTCTCCTTAATATAGTAAATTAACTTTTTATGAGTATTGATGTCATTCCTGCGAAAGCAGGAATCCAGTCTTTAAAAACTCTGGATCCCCGCCTTCGCGGGGATGACATACAAAAAGTTAAACGACTGACTACAGAAGCTGGGATAAATAGCTGACTTAAGAATCAGATCAAGACTTTTTCTTCGCGCGCGATTTTAAACAAAGATTTCCCTTCAGCATAAGAAGGAACTGGATACCCAAGACTTTCCAATACAGAAGGGAAAACATCAACGGTGCGTGCAGGGCGAGCTTCAAGAGGTTGATTACAGATGAGCGGCACCATCATGTGTGAACGATGAAGTGACCCGTGAGATCCACGATGTTCGGGGTGTTCATATTTCAATCGCAAATCAAAGCCAGGAGTCGCACTCAACACAACATCTCCGGTTCGCGAAGCTTGAAAGAGATTCAAAATTTGAAAGAGCGCATCGGGATAATCGGTGTGATGCGTAAGATGAAGACTTTGATCTTGAGTGAACAATGAAGGAAGCGCGGGATAACCGAAAGGATCAGAACCTTGAACTGTATACTCAATATTTTCCCCTTGCCATGAAAGAGCCGCATGACCACGCTTGGAGAGAACATTCACTCCACCTGCATCGTTTTTGATCATCAAAATATCAATCGCAGGTTCTGCGACGAGATCATCCACGAACGATGGAGATATACGCTGTAAGAGAGAGGCTGTGACTGGTTTCGCCCATCCTTCCGGATGACGAAAATAGAGATGACTCATCCCATTTCCCGAAACCATATTCGCGCACAATTTTCCTCTTCGCTTGTGAATAAGTGGATAAAAGAAAGGCGCGCAGCCTCTTTTTTCAAGGAACGTGTTGAGACAAAAATGCGTCTCTGTGGATGAAAGACCATGATCTGAGACAATCCAAAGCTGCGCTTCTTCTGAATCCATATATTGTTTCAAACGCTCATTCAGTTTGAATACCGCTCGATCAACACACCGATATTGTTCGATCGTTTTCTCATGATGAGGCCCAGCGAGATGTGAATACTCATCCACACCGGGGAGAACAGCAAAAATATAACGCGGTTCTAAGGGAAGAAGAGCTACAATCTTTTCAACTGCCGCACCATCCACAAAAGCCCAGCGATCTGTCAGATGAGCATAGTACCAATACCAGATACGCGACATGCGGGTTCGATTACGCTTTCCCGCCCCTTTTACCAGAGGATTAAAAATCGAATATGATTTTGGAACGAGTTCAAAGAGGGTCTGAATATGAGGAGACATATCTTGTCCCATCATAAAACTTTCGAATCCAACATAACTTCGATGTCCTGAAAGCAATGTCCCTTTCTCGAAAGCTTGTTTATCAAACCATCGAATGCCAGGAAAATTACATTGCCCTGGCGAGGCGCCCGTTAAAAAAGGGAGATACGCTGGACCTGTGGTGGAAGGAAATGTTGTGACCGCTTGCCGACAACTTCCCGGCTCTACAAGATAACGCTGAAGAGAGGGGAGCTCCCCTTTTTGAAGAAGATCAGTCATGACATCCGCGCGCGCACCATCAACAAGGAGAACAATGGAAGTCTTTGTCGTTGGTGTTGTCATTTTTTCCCGCGTTTGATCTGAATCTCTTCCAATTTCTTTTTCATCCTTTTTCGAAGTTCTTCAACTCCATCTTTCGTGATGATGGAATGAAATTGATAGCGATAATTTTCAATCAAACTCGCTTGGTCCACAATAATGTCGTAAACTTTCCAGCCACCACCCATTTTGCGAAGACGATAAGAAACCGCGACTTCAATATTTTCACCTGGAATGAGAATCATGGTTTTGACAAGAGCCTTTGTTTTTTTCTCATTGAGAAACTGTTCATTGCGATAGACCACTCGATACTTTTCACTTTTTTTGGTCTTCGTTGCTTGTTGCTCATTCGAAAAGATGGCCTGAGCTTCAAGAATAGAAATCATCAAATCAATCATTTCTTTTCGTTCATCTGGCTTGAACTCGTCCCAATGTTTTGCAAACGCAAGTCGTGTCAGTTCTTCGATATCAAACGTGCCTGTAAGAATATGACGCTTTAAGCGACGATTCTGTTCTTTTTGTTCTTCCGTAAGATTCTGACCTGTATGAAATTGACCGAGCATGTGATCAAGATCTTGGATTGCTCGCGTGGGAGTTCCTACAGGCGCAAGAATCAGCGCTGAAAAAAGAGGTTGAGCAACAAACACGACAAAAAGAAAAAGGAAAACGCTGAATCTATTCTGTATCATCTTCAAGTTCAAACTCCTCATGTTCTCCATTGCCAAATATTTCGTAAACTTCCGCCTGCTTTGTAGGAGTTAAGTGTTCATACTGAGCTTGACTCGCCACTCGAGCAAGATCAGCAAGGGCTACATTATAATCGAAGACCGCTTTAAAATATTCACCGCGACTTAAGAGTAAAAACTTTAAGGAATCGACATACTCATTTTTTTCGCCCACCCCAATGTCCATGTTGCTTTTTGAAATGAACAACATTTGTTGTCCCAAAGATTGTGCTTTTCGCGCTTGCCGAACATTTTCATGAGCACGTTTCGCATTCTCATAAAATTTTTGACATTCAAGAGCGATGCCCTGTTTTGCTATTTCTCTTTCGTATGTTGCCTTCAAATATTCCGCTTTCGTTTTTTCAATTCTACTTTTCGCACCATGAAAATCGAGTTTTCCTTCGATTTGCAAACCAACACCCACGCGACGAAAATTAAAAGGATCGCTAAAATCATCTGTGGGCTGATTTCGCCGAACGGTTGAGGTTGTTGTCCCTATATCGAAAAAAGCTCCAATGCCTGCTTTTGGAAGAAGTTTTTTCTTCTCCAGCTCATATTTTTTCTTTTGCGCTTCTACACCGACATCAATCAAATTACTTTCGGGACGACGAGCAATCGTTGCTTTGACATAAGCGTCTAAAGAATTTATTTCCACAAGTTCGGGCACTAAATGAGGGTCAACCAATCGAAACTTTTGTTCAGAAGCTAAACCTAACTGAATTTTCATTCCCGCTTCTGCAAGTTTTGCATTTTGCTCAATTTCGCCGAGGCGCTTTTGAAGATCGCCACGAAAGGCCTTCAACTTTAATATATTGATGGGAGCAATCTCCGGAATTTCTTTCTCTTCTTCTGAGCGAACTCTTCCATCAATTTCCTGAATAGAGTTTTCTAAAATTTTTCGAAGCTCATATGCAAGCTGTTGCCCATAATAAAGTTGCTTCACCTCAAAAATAAGCTTCTCGCGTTCTTTTTCCCGATTCCATTTTTCAGCAGCAATGCCCTTGTCAGCAAGTTCGCCTGCAGTTTTGAGCTGTCCAAACGTAAAGACAGGAAGCGCCAACGATAAACGCAGAGAATTAAAAAAAGTGATATCTCCTTCAAAAAAAGAACTCAGCGCCTGATCAGCATCCTCAGGTGCTGGAGCCGCTCGATATTGATATTCAAGAACTGGCCAAAAAAGCGCATCTGCTTCGCGCCGCTGGGCATGAGCTGCCTCAAGCGCATACTGAGTCGCTTGAAATTTCTTATTTTGTTTCAGGGCAAGGGTAATACTTTCATGGAGATCCAAAACCAACTCATTTCCATAAGCAACTATGGATAAAAAAAAGGAGCAAACAATGGTCAAAGGAATGGCCAAGCGACACTTTAAAAAATACATAGGTGTCGGGCTCTAGCAAGGAAAAAGGCGAAACGCAACTATGTGGCACTCAAAAATCACACTTGATAAACTATTCTTTATAAATTATAGTTTATCTATGGATTTTTTTAAAAACCCCCAAAAGCTGAAACAACTGCTTGAAATGAGTGAAGAGCTACCACTTGCTGTTCAAAACTATCCTTCACGTGGGCAAACATCGATCCAGAAACTTTACCAGACAAAATATGGAAAGCTTTTTTTGAAAAAAGTTTCAGATCGTAACCATCAAGAGTGTCGCATCAATGTGAAAAGTGGAACTCTCGCTGAGAGAGAGTCCTGGGCCCATCAATTAGCCTCTGCTTTAGGCCTCAATACTCCCCGCATGATGTTATTGGACTCACTCACCACTGTTCAATATTGGCTCGACATACCCGATGCTCACCATTTTATTACGGATCAAGGACCTCTTACCTTTGATTCACAAAATGTTTTTGAATGCGCTTGTTTTGACTGGTTAACCGGCCAAATTGACCGTCACGATGCCAATTATCTTTATGATTTCGTGCATCAAAAAATCATCCTCATTGATTCGGCACATGCTTTTCTCGAATGGGATGGGAGCCTACCACATTATTTACAAATTTTTGAGGCTTCATCGCTCGGAGCAGTATCTGAAAAACAGTACGTTCCTTTTTTGGATAAAATTGGCACTGTGATCAGCAAATTACAGGAACTTGTTCCACTACGATCGATAGCAGAGCAAGATGCCTTGCATCGCCGTGCACATCGGCTTCTCAATATAAAATCCATTTTTGATGTTATAAAATTTTACAGGAAATCTCTATGACACCCTTTCAAAAAACACCGTTCAAAATATCTTTTCCGTCTGATAAAGAACGGCTCAATCTCTTTATGAATACTGTACAACTCTGCATCCAAACACCAATTGACGACTGGAAAATGCAAGACCCCAACACTCTTCTGCTTTTTTTTCGCACAGCTCCAAAAAGAGACAAAGGGTTAGATTTCGTCACCAAACTTGTTGACGGAACGTGGAATGAAAAAAGAAATATACTTACCTTCAATAATTTCAAGAACATTTCCTGGGCGCAACTGATGAACTTTCTCATGCTCTCACGTCTTAACGAAGAAAACATGAAAGCACTCGCAAAAATGGATGCTCAATATCGACCTTTTGTTCGCAAATTATTTGGTGGGGAAGAAAGGAATACTGACGAACCATTGGAAACTCCAGAGCAAGTTTCCCGTTTTATTTTTTCCTGTGTTGAAAAACAGAATATGACGCTTCGAAAGCTTGCTGATAAATCAGATCTTTCCCAAGTCTCTCTCAGCAAATTTAAAACTGGAAACGATATTCGCCTGTCAAGTCTCCTTCGCATCTTAAAAGCATTAGGATTGAAAATAACGATTGAAAAATAACCTTTTGTTAAGAGGCCTGAGCTGAGATTTCAGGATACCGAACGCTGACGGGTTTCAACGGAAGCGTAAAATAAAAGCGACTCCCTTTTCCAACCTTGCTCGCAAGCCACAAGCGACCACCGTGAAGTTCAATAATGCGACGTGAAATGGAAAGTCCCAAACCTAAACCTGCATATTCTCGCGTCATACTTCCATCCGCTTGGCGAAAATCTTCAAAAATTTCTTTTTGTTTTTCCCGCGCAATCCCAATGCCCGTATCAACAATCGCAATTTTTAACATCTCCCCTGTTTTCTCTGCTTCCACGGAGATACGGCCTCGCTTTGTAAATTTCGCGGCATTCTCAAGCAAATGTTTAAACACCTGACGAACACGTTCTTCATCGCCATATACGCCCGGCGTCATGGCATCCAAGGCAACACAGACGCGGGTCTCTTCGTTTAAACGGAGGGATTTCACAATGTCATCAATGAGACGCTTCACATCGATCCGTTTCACATGGATGGTGAGATGATTCGATTCAATCTTTGAAATATCCAAAAGAGCATTCACGGTTTCCAAAAGCTTTATCCCTGAACCTCGAATATTGACCACATGATCATGTTGTTCATGATTGAGATCACCATCAATTTCTTCGGAAAGCAATTCCGATAAACCAATGATAGAAGTGAGAGGCGTACGAAGTTCATGTGATACATTTGCGAGAAGTTGTGCTTTGAGTTTTCCTGTTTCTTGAAGTCGATTATTTTGTCGTAAAAGCGTTTCATAGAGCATTGCATTTTGCAGCGCGATTGAAAATTGGGTTGCTAAAAGCTCCAACATCTCCCGCGCTTTTCGATCAAACTCTCTTTTGAAGCGTCGACTCACATTCAGAATTCCAAAAAAGCGGTCCTCAACAAAAAGCGGCACACAGGCTTCACTATAGAATTGAACACAATATTGAAGGCCCATACTTTTGACATCATTCCATTCGGGGTGCGTCAGCAACATTCGTTTCGTCACGGCAACCCGCTTTTTTGAAAGTTTCTGGAAAAAAAGTTCTCTTCCGGAAGCATCAAATCCGAGAGGTTTTGATCCAATAGAGGCTTTAACCTGAAATTTTTCTTCTTGATCACAAATTAAAAGTGAAGCCCCTTCGCATCCAAGAACCTGAGTTGTCGTGGTGAGAAGAGCAGGGTAAAGATCCTGATAATTTTGGATGGTCGTGAAACGCTGGAGTTGTTGTCGAAGAAGAGAGGTCGAATCATCTTGCTGAAACCAGGCAATATATTTTTTCCATGTGCGCGGAAGATGCACGAGCAAAAAAACAAAAAGAATACCTCCGGTCGCAACTAAAATCCACGGAAGTGTCACGCTCCAAAAAGTAGTCAGAATTTCGCTCAGTCGAAGCAATTCCCCTCCGCTTCACTCAAAAACTCTCCGCATTATAATTGGAAAATAAAGCAGTTACAAGCAATTCTTCGATCATTACGGTAAGTTTCTGCAAAAACTCCTCGATCTGACAACGCTCTTTGAAAAACATTTCCAAAAAATTCTTTGCGAGAAAGAAAAAGGGCATGTAGAATGGGCGCTTCATGAAACGTTTTTTCCCTCTTTTTTTTCTCATGTTGTTCCTTTTGGTTTCTTTCCCGAGCAAAGGAACAAGCGCTCTTTCGGAAGGAAAGCTTTTAGCTGAAACGCTCTCCTATGTGGACCGTCATTATGTCGATACCTATCGCATAAAACCGGAAAGCATGCTTCGAGGAGCTTTGGATCGCATTGTGGTCAGTGTTCCGGAAATTCTGGTGACCTATCCAACAGAAAGTCTGGTTCTCACGGTGGGGACGGCGACCAAGCGATTTTCCTTGAAAGGCCTCACCACCCTCGAAGAGCTGCGAAAAACATTACAGGCGCTTTTTCAATTCATTGATCATCATTATTCAGGAAACATCACAAAAGACGAGATTGAATATGCAGCCATTGATGGAGCCTTGGCATCTTTAGACCCTCACTCCACCTTTCTTCCTCCAAAAGTATTTAATGAATTTAAAGTAGGAACACGCGGCCAATTTGGCGGCATTGGCATTGTCATCGGACTTCGAGAGGGACAACTCACCGTCATCGCTCCTCTTGATGATACACCTGCATCAAAAGCAGGAGTGAAGTCAGGAGATCGAATCTTAGAAATCGATCATGCTTCGACGATTAATATGTCGCTTACCGAAGCGGTCGAACTTCTTCGAGGAGAAGTCGGCTCAAGTGTCAGCATTACGCTTCAACGCGAAGGGAAGAATCCCTTCAAGTCAATGCTTACCCGCTCCTTAATTGATATCGATAGCGTTCAATCGACCAAACTTGCACAAAATGGAAAAACTATTGGTTATATCCGTGTGAAGAACTTCCAATCCAATACAGATAGAGATGTGATCAGCGCTTTAAAAGAACTTAAAAAAGAAGGGAAAATGGATGGCCTCATTCTGGATTTGCGGAACAATCCAGGCGGCCTCCTTGATCAGTCCATTGCTCTTGCAGACCACTTTCTCAAGGATGGAACCATTGTTTCCACACTCGCAGCTCACGGAAAAATGATTGATAGCGCACAAGCCACCAAAAACCAGGAACCCCCCTATCCGATAGTGGCTCTCGTGAATGAAGGATCAGCTTCTGCTTCAGAAATTGTCGCCGGAGCGCTTCAAAAAAATAATCGCGCTCTTGTTTTGGGGAGAAGAACGTTTGGGAAAGGATCTGTCCAAACCATTTTTGAACTCTCCAATAACGCCGCTCTCAAATTAACGGTGGCTCAATATCTTGCCGGAGGAACAGAAAAAATTCAGCTTATCGGTGTTGTTCCTGATATTGAGTTCATTGCAAAAACAATTGATAAAGAAAACATGGATCTCATTCAAGACGAAGTTAAAACCGAATTTGATCTCGAATCTCATTTGGAACAAGAACCGACAGCAAAACGAAACGCAGCGATTCAACTGACCTTTTTTAAACCAAAGGAAAATGAAGAAGACGAACTTTTACGCACAAAACGAGAATACGCAAAAAAAGCTCAAATTGAAGATGATTTTGCAATCGAAGTCGCACAAAAAATTCTCACTCAAACAGAGACGGTCGATCGACCCCAAATGCTTCATAAGGCAAAACCAATTGTGGCAAAGATTCAAGAAGAACAAAATAATATGATAACGAAAGCATTCTCACCCTATGGTGTGGATTGGACGGTTGCGACAAAAACAGGCAAACCGACCATTCGTCTTCAATACTTTTTGAAAAAAGAAGGGAAAAAAGTTGAATCGCTCTTAGCGGGCGACAAAGCTGAAATCGAACTTTCGGTTACGAACAATGGCACCACTCCCCTTTCAAAACTCATTGCCATCGGAAATTCGGAACAAGATTTTCTCGCAAATAAAGAATTCCCTCTGGGAAAACTCCTTCCCCAAGAGATGCGCTCCTGGAGCGTCCCGATTCAAGTGCCACCTGGACTTCCGACCCAACAAGCGCTCTTAAATGTCGAGTTCTCTGAACATTATGGCAATAAACCTGAGTCGTTTGATATCATCGTGCCGGTGAAAGAGAGAGATTCACCTCAGTTTGGAATTCGATATGCGTTTCAAAATGTGAAACCTGGAAATGCTCTCCCTAAAAATCGCCCTCTTGAGCTGATGCTCGAAGTCACCAACATCGGCAACGGCTCCACCGGAGAAGAGACGATTGCTATTTTAAGTAATAAAAGCGGGGAGAAATTTTTCCTCAAAAAAGGTCGCGAGAAACTTGGAGTAATGAAAGCAAAAGCGTCAAAGAAAGTCGTATTCGAATTTCTCCTTGATCCTACCTTTGAAAAAAAGAATGCAGAGATGGAACTGACTGTTTTTGATCCTCAACAAGCGGCTTCCATTTCAAAAAAAATTACGCTTGCCCTCAGTGATGCCTCGTTTGATCCGCCAGCTCAGGTACAATATCGCGCTCCGATGATTTCGGTGAGCAAACAAATTGAAAATACCACGGAAGAGACGTTCATGTTAAAGGGAAAATTGACCGATGATCATCATGTGCAGGATTGCTATATTTTTCTCGAAAATAAAAAGATCTCCTACATTCCAAACACGAAACAGACAGCAGATCTCAATTTTTCTATTTCCATTCCTCTTGAAGTGGGAATGAATCACATCATTATTGCAGCGCGTGACGAACAAGATTTAACTGAACGCCGCGTTCTGGTCATTCGTCGAACAAAAACCCCATTGAAAAAACCTCAACAGAATCAAACAGGCTCTTTGCTATGATCAGACGCATCTTCGGTTCCGCGGCATTCCCTCAAGAAATACTGTCTCCGATTGTTGCTCTCGGAAATTTTGATGGCGTTCATCGTGCTCATGTAAAATTGCTCGAACAAGTCCATACATGGGCAAAACATTACCGTGGGACAACGGTCGTCTATACCTTTGATCCACATCCCGTAAAAATGCTCTCTCCTGAAAGTTGCCCTCCTCTTTTACAAACACAAGAACAGAAACTTTTAGCTCTTGAGAAACAGGGCATTGAAATTTGTGTTCTCGAACCTTTTACGACAGAATTTTCTCAAAAAACTCCGGAATATTTTCTCGAGGAAATTCTCCACCGAAGACTACGGGCGAAATGCATTGTGGTGGGATATGATTTTACGTTTGGCATGAGAAGAGCAGGCAACATCCCTCTTTTGGAAAAATTTTGTCGAGAACATCAGATCGACATCCATATTGTTCCTGCTCAATTTCAAAAAGAAACTCTCATGAGTTCAACGCATATTCGAAAACTTTTACTTTCTGGAGATATTGCACGAGCCAATTCGTTACTCGGATATCCCTATCAACTTTGGGGGGAAGTGGTACGGGGAAGAGGACTTGGTGAATCGCTCGGAGCCCATACCGCAAATCTTGAACTTGAAAATGAACTCATTCCCGCTGATGGGGTCTATCTGACTCGAACCGAAATTCTCGAAGAAAGCTCAAAAATTTTTCCAAGCATTACGAGTATTGGCAATAATCCGACTTTTCCCGGCTCAGAACGCACGGTCGAAACACATTTTCTCGATCAAGTGATTGAGGTGCAAGGAAAACGTTTATCCGTTCATTTTTTAGAATGGATGCGAGAACAAATTGCGTTTGAAACCCCAGATGCATTAAAACATCAAATTGCAGCAGATCTTCACGCTGCTCGAAAGCGACATGAAATCGATCAAAGAACACATTTTTCCTGACGAACATCTCGTCGGTATTTTGGGCTCTCCACTTCCGAAAGCTTCTCTTGTCCGTCGTTTTTCCCAAGCGCTCAAAAAAGAAGACCCGCAGGCTGTTTGTCTCCCTCTTGAAGTCGATCGTCGATTTCTCAAAAATATTATTCCCTGCATGCGGCTTATGGATGTCACAGGGTTGGTCATTCAAGATTCATTGACGAAAGATATTTTCCCTTTTCTTTCATCGCGCGATCCTATTGCTACTCTTTCTGGACAAGTAGATCTGATCGCGCGCGATACCACCTGGAAAGGGTTTGCCATCTATGGAAGAGCGTTGCTCAACCTTTTACAGGAACAAAGCATAACTCTCAAAAGGAAACGCGCTGTTCTGATTGGAAACGGAGATATCTGCCAACAAGTCGCAGCAGCTCTTTTGGTGGGCGGAATAAAAAATCTTTTCTTCTCCGAAGAAAAAAAGGGACTTGCACCTCTTGCACTCAAACGAAAAACTTCTTTTTATAAACGCCTTCAAAAAACAACTTCTCGACAACTTTTAAACACCAGAAGTGAGATTTTAATTCTTGGAGACAACTGCACAACGCGAGACAAACGAATGCTTCGTCAGATTTTGTCGTCCCCTTCTTCTTTCGATCTCATTGTGGATGTAAGAGAACATCGTTCTCGTGTGTCACGAACGCGCACCACAACCTATATTCATCGTCAGATGCTCTCTCCTCTCTTTTTTCAACTCGCGGCAAAGCTTCTTGTTGGAAATACGTACGGCTAGTGGTGCACCACTAGTTTTTCTCTGTAGGCAAAAAAGACCCCTCCCTTTTATAAGTGACCATAATAAAATTCATAAAAAACAATGTGTTAGAACACATTTCTTCTCCTTTTCCTTGGCATGTAACTTGTAATGAATGGGGTATGGTACAGAATAAAAAGAGAATAGAAGTGCTTGTCGTCGAAGACGATCCCACCATGCTTCATTTTTGGTCCCGTTTTCTCACGGGGATTGGAATTAGCAAAATAGAAATCCTCAACAACGCTTTAGAGGCCATCACCCATCTTCGTCAAAAAACGTATCAACTTTTAATCACCGATGTTCATTTGAAAGCGCTCAATGGATTTGAACTGGCAAAAGTAGCATGCAAAACGCATCCTGATATCGAAATTTTACTCAGCACTTCTCAAGTGACTGATCTGACCCGTTTTAATCTCACGGGCTGTCGACTTCATCTCCTGCATAAACCCTTTTCAAATCTTGAGGAGATTAAACGCATTATTCAATGCATGCTTGTGGGCGATAATGTTTTTACGGAAGCAGACGAAGATTCTTTTTCTGACAATGAAGATTATCCGATGGTAACGGAATGGAAGTTATAAAAGGTGAAGCCCCGCATACTCTGCAATCAAGCGTTTTACCTCTCCATTTTGAAAATGAACCGTCACACGATGACCAATACTTGAAGGTTCACACTGTTTAATGGTTCCAACACCAAAGGTCGGATGGGTCACACGTTGACCAGGCGCAAAACCAGATTCTTCCTCCGAAGGTCGCTGATCAAAATCATGGTCAAAAGAGGAGTTGCGCTCCTTAGAGACAACAGGGGAGGCTTTCGTTTCTTGTTGAACACACCCTTCGGGAATTTCCTTCAAGAATCGGGAAGCGATTCCATAGCGGAGCGCTCCAAAAAGTTGGCGTCTGCGCGCATAACTCATGACCAGTGTTTTCATAGCGCGTGTCATTCCGACATAGCAGAGGCGTCGCTCTTCTTCTAACGCATCCGGATCATCAAGAGAACGGCCGTGCGGAAAAAGTCCCTCTTCCATTCCCACCATAAACACATGAGGAAACTCAAGACCTTTGGCTAAATGAAGTGTCATCAGAGTTACCGCTCCGGTACTTTCATCGGTTTCATCAATAGCGCTGACCAGCGCCACTTCATCTAAAAAACGCTGAAGCTGATTCTCTTCAGAGCGTGAGCAAAACTCTTCAACCGCCGCGATAAATTCATTGATGTTCTCAAGTCTTCCTTCTGCTTCAAGGGTCGATTGATCCGTCAACATTTGAATATATCCTGTCTGCTCCAGCACCGCTTTGACGAGGTCCAAGAGAGGAAGGGTCAAAGCACGTTGTTGAAATCCAGAAAGAAGGAGATAAAAAGTTTCGAGTTGTTTTGCAGCGGCGCCACGAAAAAGACCTGCTTGAACTCCTCTGGGAAGCGCATCAAAAAGAGAGCACTGGCGTGCTTTTACAATTTCTTCTAGTTTTTCTATCGTTACCTTTCCGATTCCTCGAGCTGGAACATTGATAATACGTTTGAACGCAAGGTCGTCATGAGCTGAAGCGATTAAGCGGAGATAACTTAAAATATCTTTGATCTCCTGACGTTGATAAAATCGAATGCCACCATAGATGCGATACGGAATCGCATATTCCCGAAAAACATCTTCAAATGGTCGTGACTGAGCATTGGTTCGATAAAAAATCGCAATATCATTATAAGAAGATCCTGCCTGCTTATGCGCTACGATACGCCGAGAAATTTCTTTTGCTTCCTCTCGCTCAGAGGGGGCTGCAAAAAGCGTAATCGTCTGTCCTGCTTCATTTTCCGTCCAGAGTTGTTTTGGTTTTCTGCCTCGGTTGTGCGAAATGATGCCGTGAGCTCCTTGCAAAATCGTTTTGGTCGATCGATAGTTCTGTTCCAACCGAATAACTTTTGCCTGAGGAAAATCTCGCTCAAAACTCAAAATGTTCGAGACATCTGCTCCGCGCCAAGCGTAAATAGATTGATCATCATCCCCCACAACGCAGAGATTCAAATGCTTGTGAGATAAAAGCTGAATAAAACGATATTGTGCACGATTCGTATCTTGATATTCATCGACCAAAAGATATTTCCACATCTCTTGATAATGGAGCAAAATATGAGGATGTTTTTCAAATAACTCAACGGTGAGACGAATCAAATCTCCAAAATCCATTCCACTGATTTCGGTAAGTCGCTTCTGATAACGATCATAAATTTTAGAAACCTGTCGAAGATAAAAATTTCCTTCACTCTGCTGGCGAAAATGTTCTGGAGAAAGACATTGATCTTTCACGCGGCTCATCCGATCCACGAGAGAGCGAGGCGGAAAACGTGACTCACTCAGGTTTTCCGCGGTTAAAGCTTCCTTCACCAAAGCAAGACTTTCTGATTCATCAATCACCTGAAAACGTGGATTGAATCCAAGGACTTCCGCATGGCGACGAAGAATATTCAAACAGGTCGCATGAAAAGTGCCAGCCACGACTTCGCGCGCTTTGTGACCAATAATACCTTCCAATCGTTTTCGCATCTCTCCGGCGGCTTTATTGGTAAACGTAACGGTAAGAATTTCAGAAGGATGAATCCCCTCTTCGAGAATAAGACGCGCAATACGATGAACAATGACACGTGTTTTTCCGCTTCCAGCGCCGGCAAGAATAAGCAAAGGACCTGTGGTATGATGAACAGCTTCTAACTGAGGTGAATTTAAATTCATTCGACCGTAACACTCTTCGCGAGATTTCGAGGTTGATCAATGTCTGTCCCTTTGTGATCCGCAACATAATAAGCAAACAGTTGCAACGGAAGCGCTGTCAAAAGAGGAGCAATACAAGGATTCACTTTCGGAATTGAAATCACATGCCGCACACTTTGAGCCATGATGGCGTCACCTTCAGTTGCAAGCGCAATGACATCTGCACCTCGGGCTTTCACCTCTTCGATATTCGAAAGCATTTTTTCATACACCTCATCCTGAAGAGCAACAGCAATCACCGGAACACCGTTATCGATCAGCGCAATCGGACCATGTTTCAGCTCGCCCGCCGCAAAACCTTCGGCATGTAAATAGGAAATTTCTTTGAGCTTCAAAGCTCCTTCAAGAGCTACCGGATATTGCATCCCTCTTCCGACAAAAATAGCCTGTTTTGAAGAAGAATAAATTTCAGCAATTTCTCGAATGTGAGGTGCTTTGCCTAAAAGTTCTTTCATCTGACGTGGCACCTGGAGAAGCTCATGGATAAATCCGATAAGAGTCGCATGATCAATGCGATCACATCTCCGAGCAATATCGAGCGCTAAAAGAAGCAAGACCGTGAGCTGGGTGGTAAAGGCTTTGGTCGATGCGACTCCAATTTCTGGTCCAGCATGAGTGTAGAGCGTTGCATCTGCCATTCGCGTAATCGTGCTCCCCACCACATTACACAAAGGAAGCACTTTCGCTCCCGCCTCTTTCATCATCTGGGCAGCAGCGAGTGTATCCGCAGTCTCTCCCGATTGCGTAATGGGGATGACAAGCGTTTTTGCATTGATGACCGATTTTCGATAACGAAATTCACTCGCCAAATCGACCATCACTCGAACACGTGCGAGCGATTCGATGAGATATTTTCCGACCATCCCTGCATGTAATGAAGTCCCACAGGCAATGATCAATATTTCATCAAACGGAAACGGCTCTTTTCCACACAGCATATCCAGTTCATCAAGACGGACGATACCTTTTTCAACCAACACTCTTCCCGCCAACGTATCTTCAAAAACATGCGTCTGTTCATAAATTTCCTTGAGCATGAAATGTTTATACCCTCCACGCTCCGCCATTTGAGGACTCCAAGGAATATGCTGCTGTTTCCTTTTTACTTCGGCCCCTTCACCCTTAAAAAGTTTTACTCCTCCCGAGGAGACAATTCCGACATCGCCATCCTCCAGAAAAATCATTTTTTTCGTATAAGGGAGAATCGCCGGAATATCAGACGCCACAAAGGTTTCTCCCTCAGTACTTCCAACGACCAAAGGACTCCCTTCACGCGCAATATACATTCGATCTTTTTCCTTTTCATTGATCAACGCCAACGCATAAGAACCGCGAATGGTTTTCAAGGTTTTATTCAACGCTTTAAACGTATCCTGCGTTTCCCGAAGATAGTGCTGAACCAAATGACAAATCACTTCTGTATCTGTTTCAGATTCGAATTGATGGCCTTCTGCCATGAGAAATTGTTTCAGTTCATTATGATTTTCAATAATACCGTTATGCACCACAACAATATCACCAAAACGATGCGGATGCGCATTAGTTTCGGTCGGACGACCATGCGTTGCCCAGCGCGTGTGCCCAATTCCAACCTCACCTTTTAACGGTTGTTCTTTGACGATGACTTCAAGTCCCGCGAGTTTTCCTTCGACCCTTCGAATGCCAACCCCGCTTCCGTTAATCACCGCGATGCCGGCGGAATCATAACCTCGATATTCAAGTCGTTTTAATCCTTCGATAATAATGTGAGAGGCTTGTTGATGACCGATATAACCGATAATTCCGCACATTGCGCAAACTCCTTTATTTTTTTCTCTTCCACTTTGGCTTCCACCCTTTGATGACAACCTGTTGCGATCTCGCAAGGGAGAGCGAATGCGCTGGAACATTTTTGGTAATCGTTGAACCAGCTCCGACAACGGCATCACGCCCCACTTTCACGGGCGCTACAAACTGAACATCACTTCCAATAAAAGCTTTCTCTCCAATGATAGTCTGATGTTTCGAATGTCCATCATAATTACAGGTAATCGTGCCACATCCAATATTGGCTTCAGCGCCAATGATACTATCTCCCAAGTAAGAGAGATGGTTCGCCTTTGCTCCTCGTTTCAACGTCGTCTTTTTTACTTCCACAAAATTTCCGATTTTCACTTCTTTCCCGATATCTGATTCCGGTCGAATGCGAGCAAAAGGTCCAATAACAGCCCCTTCTGCAACACGACTCCCATCAAGAATGCTATATGCTTTCACCTGAACATCATCTGCAACCATCATATCGGTAAGAATCACACCGGGTTCAAGAATACATCTTCTTCCCACTTTTGTTTTTCCACGGAGACAAACTCCTGGATGAAGAAGCGTATCCTCTCCAATCTGAACTCCATCATCTATATACACTGATGTCTCGTCGATCATCCCCACCCCTTCACGCATATAACTCTGATTGAGACGATGCCGCATCAAACGAGCAACATGCGCAAGATCGCTCCGTGAGTTCACGCCCAGAAACTCACTCGAATCAGAAGCTTCATATCCGAGAAGAGATTCCCCTTCACTCACAGCATGTGAAACAATATCCGTCAAATAATATTCTCCCCCTCCTTTGGAGGGACGAATATGTTGCAATACTTTAAAGAGCCATTCTTTCTCCACACAATAAACACCGGTATTCACTTCTGTAATTTTTCGCTGATCCTCTGTCGCCTCTTTTGCTTCCACAATACCCACAACCTTCGCATCAAGATCTCTCACCACACGTCCATACGCTTCTGGCACTTCCATGCGCATCGTAATCACACCGAGCGTCATTTTTTCTTTCACCACTCGAGAAACAAAATCGCGGACTGTTTCAAAACGAAGAAGAGGAACATCTCCACAAAGAATCAAAACATGTCCTTGAAAAGAGGAAAGGACGCTCCGTGTTGCGAGAACTGCATGCGCAGTACCAAGTGGTTTTTGCTGAATAATTCCGTGAGCTCCAAATTGTGCGAGCAATGGCTCAAAGAGTTTCTTTGCTGGAGGAATGAGAACGTAACAGGGCGCAGCCCTCATTTTCTTTGAAATTTCAAGAGGATAGGAAAGAATTGGTCGACCGGCAAGAGGATGAAGCACCTTCGGTAACGCAGATTTCATTCGGGTTCCGAGACCAGCTGCAAGAATAACAGAAGCAAGACGATGCACAGCTCTCCTTTGAAAAAAGAAATATAAAGGGCGTTCTGGATAAAGACAAGACGATTTTGACAGTCCCCATCCCGTATGTTAGGTGCTCGCAATATAAGACCACATGAAACGTTCAACGCTTTACAATTTGCTTGCTGTTCTGTTGCTCTTCTCTGGTCTTTTTCTGCTTCAACGAATTGGCACCATCGAAGAAAGAGGGACTTCTCATCCTCAGGAGACAGTGAAACAAAAGATGGATGCGCTTGAGCGATTTCAAGTCACCGAAAAAGATGAAGTGGGGAAAAAGGTGACCGAAGGGGCTGAATCAGCAGTAGAAGTTGCAGTGATCGATCTGAAAAAAACAATTCCTCAAAAAATAAAATCGTCAAAGCGTGTTTCGCGATCACATTATGATTCGCAATTTCCGCGAGTAGTGAAAAAACGTAAAGGAAAAGTTTCAACACCAATCATTCCTGAAGTTGTCCCGGAACTCGATACCCATGACGCGCGTGAAGAATATCGTCGTCTCAATCAAGCTCTCTCCATGAAAATCATTAAAACGGGAGAAAGCGAAATTTACATTCCTTTCGATCAAACCCCTTCTATTGCGTATCGCTAAATGTATGTCATCCTGAACAAAGTGAAGGATCTCATGTGATCACTGGAGATTCTTCGCGATGCTCAGAATGACAAACCTGTATATCATGAAGCAATACTTCGCAATTGGTCCAAGAGATTTTTCAGATCATCTGGTATGGGTGCAGTAAATTCTAAAAATTGTTCCGTACGCGGATGATGAATTCCAAGTCGGAAAGCATGGAGTGCTGGTCGCTCCAGTGAAGAGAGAAGTGATCGAAATTTCTTATCAGGAATACGAGCAGCCGCATGTTCACTTCCATACGTCGTATCCCCTACTAAAGGATGCCCTGCTTCTGCGCAGTGCACACGAATTTGATGTGTTCTTCCCGTATGAAGCGTCACTGATAAAAAGGTAAGAGAGCGACCATAGGTTTCGTTCTTTTCCCAATTCGTGAGTGCTTCTTTCGGTTTCGCGGTTCGAGACGAAATTTTTTTCCGATCTCGCGTTGATCTTCCCAAAGAAGCATTGAAAAAACCTTTTTCTTGACGAAAAAGTCCATACACTAAAGCAAGATAAACTTTTTTTACCTGACGCGAAGAAAACTGATGAGAAAGATGGAGATGTGCAGCATCATTTTTTGCCGCAATGATGACTCCACTCGTTCCCTTATCCAAACGATGCACGATACCCGGCTTGAGCTCTCCTCCAATACCCGAAAGATCGTGACAGTGAGCAAGAAGTGCGTGGACAAGCGTGCCTGTTGAATTCCCCACAGCCGGATGCACCACCATCCCTGCAGGCTTATTCACCACGATCAGATCTTTGTCTTCATAAAGAATATCCAGATGAAGCGCCTCTGGCGTGAGAGAAAGAGGTTTTACAATTGAAAGAAGAACCTGAAAACGATCTCCCTTCTCGACAAGAGATGCGGGACGAAGCTGTGACTTCGGAGAAGAGAGAGAAGTGACACAGTCTTCTTCAATAAGTCGTTTCGCTTGCGACCGGGTCAAGGTCGATATGCGTTCCGAAAGGAATCTATCGAGACGTTTTCCGTCATCGGTAGGCTCAACCATAAGAGTAAAAGACTTTGAAGTTTGATTCATATAGTAAATGAGTTTTTCACGAATACGATGTCATTCCTGCGAAAGCAGGAATCCAGGTGTTTATGAGCTTTTCTGGATCCCCGCTTTCGCGAGGATGACAGCAGATCACTCATATTCTTGTGTGCTCTTAACCAGAATCAACAACGCTGACAAAGGGTTTCCACTGGTCATGGAGTTTAATACCGAATCTTGTATGAAAGAAAGGAAAAGCAAAAGGACGATACGGTTTCCGCATCAGAAGAATCCCTGCTTCTTCAGGACGCAATCCTCCTTTACGACGATTACACGGATGACAACTGGTGACGATATTATCCCATGTGGTTTCCCCTCCTTGCGCACGTGGCACCACATGATCAAGGTTGAGATGAGAACGAGGAAATTTTCGAGCGCAATACTGACACGTAAAATTGTCTCGTAAAAAAATATTTTGACGAGAAAAACGGATATTTCTTTTTGGAAAATGATCATAGTGAAGTAAAACCACCACTCGCGGAATATGGATACTCCTTCCAACAAGTCCTATGACTTCATCTTGAATATGAGAGGATCGCCGACACCAGGAGTGAAAATCAAAGGTTTGATATTCGACGTCAACGGCGCGAGCAATATCTCGATACAACATGCAAAACGCTCGCTGCACACTTGTGACATCGACAGGAATAAAACTCCGATTGAGAACAAGCACTAAGCCTTGAAGCATAAGTTGGCATAATTATACAAAATTTAAACCTTCGTGGCTAGTGAGTTTTTTTCGCATCACTAACGCATCCTCTTGATTATCTTGATAATATTTTTTTCTTAAGCCCACGTTCACAAATCCAAACGAAAGATAGAGTTTTTGGGCGGGCGTATTTGAAACTCGCACTTGCAGTGAAATTCCTTCCGTCCCGAATGTTTTTGCTTCTGTCATCAACTTTTCCATCAGACGTTTTCCAATCCCTTGTCGTTGATAACGTCCAGTCACCCCAATGGTATGAAGCTCTATCTCTTCTTCTGCTTTCTGAAACAACATATATCCCACCAGTTCGTTTTGGATGCGTGCGACCCAAATAAAAATGCTGTCGAGGCAGATGATATCTTCGTAGGAAGCTCTTGACCAAGGGCTTGCATGCACCTCTTCTTCGATGACAAGAAGAGCATCGAGATCCTCAGGCCGAAAAGGGCTGACGTGAATGAAATCCAGTTTTTGCAGCGTAGCAGCCATGGTTTCCTAAATATTCTTCTATCCGAAGCAGTTGATTATACTTCGCTGTCCGGTCAGAACGACATGGACTTCCTGTTTTAATCTGCCCAGCTCCTGTGGCAACAGCGATATCCGCAATACTCGAATCCTCTGTCTCCCCAGAACGATGCGAAATGATGACCTTATATCCTGCTTTTTGCGCAACACGAATACACTCAAAGGTTTCTGTCAGCGTTCCAATTTGATTCACTTTAATCAAAATAGCGTTGGCTGCTTTCTTTTCAATCCCTTGAAGAAGGCGTTTCGCATTGGTGACAAAAAGATCATCACCGACAATTTGAAGATGATCACCTAAGGTATGTGTCATCAGTTTCCACCCTTCCCAATCATCTTCTGCAAGACCATCTTCAATCGAAAGAATTGGATAACGTTTTACCAGAGTTTGATACCACTGCGTCAGTTCAGAAGCATTGAATTTTTTTCCCTCAGCTTCGAGAACATAGCAACCATCATGATAAAAAGAAGAAGAAGCCGCATCAAGAGCAAGTGCGACATCTTCACCCGCTCGGTAATTGGCTCTTTTGATCGCGAGCAAAATCACATCCAGCGCTTCTTCGTTGGAGCGAAGATTTGGAGCAAATCCTCCTTCATCACCGATAGCGGTTTGATATCCTTTTTCATGCAGGACTTTTTTTAAGCAATGAAAAACTTCTGTCCCCATTCGAAGCCCTTCGGAAAAGGTTGAGGCACCCACCGGCATCACCATCCATTCTTGAATATCAATGTTATTATCTGCATGCGCACCGCCATTCAGAATATTCATCATCGGGACAGGCAAAAGATTTTTAGTTTTCGGTTGAAAGAGTTCGGTGAGATAAAGAAATAATTTTTTCTGCGTGGCCTTCGCGGCACAACGCGCAACCGCAAGAGAAACACCGAGAAGCGCATTTGCTCCGAGCTTTGATTTCTTCGGTGTGCCGTCACATTCGAGAAGAAGTCGATCAATATCTTCCTGCGCTGTGACTTCTTTCCCAAGACATGCTTGACGAAGCACAGTGTTCACATGTTCAACCGCTTTTCGGACTCCTTTGCCGAGATATCGTTTAGGATCGCCATCACGCAGTTCAAGAGCTTCATGGATTCCAGTGGATGCCCCGGAAGGGACAGCAGCTCGCCCCATGATGCGATCTTGTGTGAAAACATCAACTTCAATGGTTGGATTTCCTCTCGAATCAAGAATTTCCCGCGCATGAACATCGATAATAACTGGCACGCTTAACCTCCTTGTGTTTGGCCGTGACGAATATCTTGTCCCTTGACCATAAAAATAACTTCTTCTGCAATATTGGTCGCATGATCGGCAATACGTTCATAATGACGAGCAATAAAAAGCAACTGCACACAGCGCGAAACATATTCCGAGCTTGACTTCATCATTTCGACAAGCTCACGATAAATTTTTCGATTTAAGTCGTCAATTTCATCGTCCAACTGACAGACGTGATGTGCTTTTTCGGAATCTTGTTCCACAAATGCATCAAGCGCATCTTTGACCATGGCGCGTGTTTTTTCCCCCATCATGGGAAGATCGCGATAGGGTTTCAGCTGTGGTTCTTTATTCAGTTCGATCGAGACTTCACTCACATTGACAGCCAGATCAGCCATGCGTTCCAGATCTTTGCTGATGCGAAGGCCAATCGTAATAAAACGAAGATCAGAAGCTGCCGGTTGTCGAAGAGCGAGAAGCTGCAGACAGAGCTGATCCACGGCAATTTCCATTTGATTCACAACGGGATCCATCTCAATGACTTTGCGCGCAACTTTTTCATCGCGATCCACAACTGATTTCATGGAAAAGGTAATCATCTCTTCCACAAGACTTCCCATTTTTAAAATATTATTTTTGAGATCTTGAAGCTCGCGATCAAAACTTTTATCGGTATGTTGCATTAGCCAAACCTCCCTGTGATGTAATCTTCCGTCTGTTTCTCTTGAGGGGTCGTAAAGACCTCTTTGGTATTTCCATATTCAATCAAATTTCCCATATACAGAAACGCTGTTTTACTCGACACCCGCGCTGCTTGTTGCATGTTATGGGTCACAATCACAATCGTGTATTTCTCCCGAAGTTCATGAATCAACTCTTCAATACGAGCGGTTGAAATCGGATCAAGCGCAGAACAGGGTTCATCCATAAGAAGCACTTCCGGACTCACCGCAAGTGCGCGCGCAATACAGAGTCGCTGCTGTTGTCCTCCTGAAAGACTTGTTCCAGAAAAGTGAAGTTTCTTTTCCACTTCATCCCATAACGAAACTCTTTTCAGACAATCGACGGCGATCCCTTCGATTTCACTTCGTTTCATACGCGTATTGAGACGAAGCCCCACCGTGACATTTTCCAAAATACTCATGGTCGGAAATGGATTCGGTTTTTGGAAAATCATCCCTATTTTGCGGCGAAGCTGCACGGGATCGTCTTTGGCAATGTCTCGATTTTCAAGCAAGATGCGCCCTTGCATCTTTGCCGAAGGAACAGTTTCAAACATCCGATTAAAACAACGGATAAACGTCGATTTTCCACAACCCGAAGGACCAATAAGCGCCGTGACAGTTTTTTCTGCAATGGAAAGAGTAATATTTTTCAAAATATGATTTTCACCATACCAAGCATTCACCTTCTCAGCAGTGATTTTATTTTCTGTCATCGAGCTGATCCTCTTTTTTTCCGAAAAACAAAACGCGATCCTAAACTTAAAAGAAGAACACCTCCAATAAGCACCAATGCTCCGGCCCACGCCTGACGATGCCATTCTTCAAAGGGACTAATGGCATAGGTATATATTTGAAGAGGTAAAGCTGCAATAGGTTCCATGATATCGAGATTCCAAAATTGATTTCCGAGAGCCGTAAAAAGAAGCGGCGCTGTTTCACCCGCAACACGCGCAATAGCAAGGAGCACTCCTGTAATAATTCCTGCTTGAGCAGTTTTTAAAATAATCCGTAAAAGCGTTTTCCAATAAGGAACCCCAAGCGCCAGCGATGCTTCGCGAAGTGTGGTCGGCACCAGTCTGACCATCTCCTCCGTGGTGCGCATGACCATCGGGAGCATCATAATCCCAAGCGCCACGCCTCCTGCAAGTGCGGAAAAATTTTTCAATGGAACCACAATGATCGCATACGTAAAGACACCCATAATAATAGAAGGAGTTCCGTTGAGCATATCTGCAGCAAAGCGCACGATATCCCCAAACTTTTCATTTCCAAATTCAGAAAGATAAAGTCCGCCTAAAAGACCTATGGGAAGAGCAATGACACAAGCGATCAAGACCATGACCGACGTCCCCACAAGCGCATTGACCATTCCTCCACCCGTTTCTCCGACAGGTTTTGGAAGTTGAGTAAAAAAATCGATATTCACGGCGCCAATCCCTTTACTCACTAAATGAACAAAAATAAGAACGAGAGGAATCAGCGCAACAATAACCGCAATCAACGAAAAGACGCTCATGATGAAATTCATCCCTTTTCGTCGAATCGTCAAAGAGATCATTCGTCTTTCCTCATTTTTCCCTGGCCAATGCTCGTCACCAGATGACGCGCTCCTGCATTAATCAAAAATGTCAGCACAAAAAGAACAAAACCGATGCCAAAAAGCGCCGCGAGATAAAGATCATCGGTCGCTTCCGTAAATTCATTGGCGATCACAGAAGCCATGGTTGCTGCCGGGGCAAACAGTGAAGCGGAAATAAGCGGTTGATTCCCAATCAACATCGTCACTGCCATAGTTTCCCCAAGCGCTCGCCCGAGCCCCAGAAAAATCGCACCGACAATACCTGATCGTCCATAACGAAGCACGGCCACACGAATCATTTCCCATTGTGTAGCTCCGAGTGCGAGCGCTGCTTCTCGCTGATGATCGGGGACCGCATTGAGCACATCACGCGAAAGAGAAGAAATAATCGGAATCAGCATAATGGAGAGAATCACGCCAGCCGCGAACATCCCGATACCAAACGGAGGACCCTGAAAAAAAGGGAGAAAGCCGAGATACTCAATAAAAAATGGCTGCACACTTTCGCGAAGCCACGGAACAAGATAAAAAACACCCCAGAGTCCATAAATAACGGAAGGGATGGCTGCAAGAAGTTCCGTTGCATACGCAAGTGGAGTTCGAAGAAAAAAAGGAGAGAACTCCGTGAGAAAAAGAGCAATGCCGAGACTGACCGGAACCGCAAGCAAAAGTGCGAGTAACGAGGAAACGACTGTTCCATACATAAAAGGGAGAACTCCGAACTCGCCTGCCACAGGATCCCAAACAGTAGAACTTACAAAATGAATTCCAAAGGTGCGAAGCGCGGGAAATCCCTTCACAAACAACATCGCTCCCGTAAAGGCAACGAGAGCGACGAGAATAAAACCACAACACTTGGTGACACATGCAAAAGAGCGATCCCCATTCATACGAAATTACTTTCCAACTTGAATATGCGAAATCGTTTCATCAAGCTTTAAAGCCACACTCGACGGAAGTGGTGAGTAGTGAAGTTCTGAAGCAAATTTTTGTCCATCATGCGTTGCCCACTTTAAAAACTCAACCATTGCTTTTCCTTTTTGTGTATCATGTTGTTTTTCATAGATCAAAAGATACGTAAAAGCGCTCAGAGGATAGGCTTTCGTCCCTTCACTATTCGTGAGCGAAACACGATAATCCTGGGGAAGCGTTACATTCGTCGCTGCTGCGGACACAGATACCGTCGTCGGTTCAACAAAATTTCCTGCTTTATTTTTTATGGAGGCTACCGCGACATTATTTTTTATCGCATACGCAAGTTCCATGTAACCGATAGCTCCTGGAGTTTGTTTTACAAGACCTGTAACGCCTTCATTTCCTTTTGCTCCAATACCAACCGGCCAACTCACAGATTTTCCCGTTCCAACATTGTCCGACCAATCTGGACTCACTTTCGAAAGATATTCTGTAAAAATAAAGGTTGTTCCACTTCCATCTGAGCGACGAACAGGAAGAATATCTTTGTTCGGAAGATGAACTTCTTTATTCAACTCTTGAATTTTTGGATCATTCCATTTGGTAATTTTTCCCATAAACATCTCGGCGACCACAGAACCGGTCAGCTTCAAACCCTTACTGACACCGGGAACATGATAAGCAACAGCAACCGCGCCAATGACAGTGGGAATATGAAGAATTTTCGAGCCTTCTGCTTTCTGCAAATCTGCATCTTCCATCGGAGCATCAGAAGCGCCGAAATCAACGGTTTTTTCCAAAATTTGACGAATGCCGCCACCGCTTCCGATCGATTGATAATTGAATTTTACGCCTGGATACATCTGTTCATAATGATGAAACCATTTGGAGTAGAGCGGATAGGGAAACGTTGCTCCCGCACCATTCATAAGAAGTCCTTCTCCAGCAAATGCGTTTATGGAAATAAATCCAACCAAAAATCCGATCAACATCACCATACGTGCAAAACATTTCATCATGCCTCCTTTTTGAAGTGTTCTGTTTCTGACATCCGTATGTGACATTTTGATGGCAATTGTGGAAATGTTCCGAGTAGGTTTCAGGACAAAGGAAATGTCAGGGAAAATCGCGTCCCTTTTCCCAGCTCGCTTTCCACAGCAACTTCTCCTCCATGAATGTGCATGAGATGTTTCACGATCGCGAGCCCTAGACCAGTTCCACCGACATCGCGTGAACGACCTTTATCCACGCGATAGAAACGCTCAAAAATATGAGGAAGACTTTCGGAAGCAATCCCACTTCCTGTGTCTTCGATCATCACGATACAGTTCTTCGGGTGCTGGAAAGCGCTCACCATAATCCGTCCTTCGGCAGGAGTATGTTTCAAAGCATTCTCAAAAAGATTATTCAAAATCCGACGAAGGGCTGCGCGATCTGCAGAAAGAATCAGAGAAGAAGAAATTTTATTCTCAAACGTTATCATTTGTGCACGCAACGTATCCACATACAACTCATGAAGCTCTTCACAGAATTCATACAATTTTATCGGTTCTTTCAGAAGTGGCTGACGACCTGATTCAATACGTGCAAGATTTAAAAGATCATCAATCAATTTTTGTAGTGCTAATCCATTATGGTAAATTTTCTGAAGGAAACGAGTCGAGCTTACATCACTCGGTTGATCACTTAAAAGAGTTTCTGCATATCCGCATATACTCGTCAGCGGTGTTTTCAGTTCATGAGAAACATTTGCGACAAACTCTCGACGAATATTTTCAAGTCGTCTAAAACTGGTCACGTCTTCAAAAACAGAGACAGCTCCTGAGACTCCATAATTTTTTTCAAAAAGAGGAGCTGTCTGAATGATAATGGTCCGTTTTTCATTCCCACGCAGAAGTTCAATTTCCTTTTCTTCTGAACGAGCTTCGTGAAGGACACGAACAATGGAATCGTGAAGATCGCGATGCCGCAAACATTCGAGCACATTTTTACGTAACGAGGTGACATCGAGACCGAGCATCGTGCAAACCGCAGGGTTCATCAGTTCAATGCGAGCTTCATCATTAGTGACTAAAACTCCTTCAACCATTCCATCCAAAATGGTCTGTAACCGCTCTTTTTGTCGACGTAATTCGTCAAAATGCTCTTGGAGCTTCTCTCCCATATCGTTGATAGTTAAAGCGAGGGTTGCCAACTCATTCCGACGCTTGGGAAGAATTTTTCGCGAGAAATCACCGTCGGCAATACGATCTGCGACGTCGATAATGTCATGGAGCGAGCGAGAAAAAGAGCGGGAAATAAAAAAACCAATGCTGCTCGCTATCAGAAGAGCAAAAGCTGCGACCAGAATAATGAGATGCGTCATACGCTCGTCTGCAAAACGGAGGGCTAGAAGACCCATAGCTGCAATAAGGGCGAAGACAGCGAACAGTTTCCATAAAAACGTGGACTTCATAGTGCATTACTCCATTAAGTGCCGTGCACTTAATTGCGATGAAAGTGCATTATAAGGCATCTTTTTTCACATTAAGTGCAC
>MGRM01000021.1 GCA_001798185.1 Deltaproteobacteria bacterium RIFCSPHIGHO2_02_FULL_44_16
AGTCCGATAGCGCTTGAGAAGGAAGTGAGATTTGCGGTGAGAGAAGGTGGTCGTACCGTCGGCGCTGGTGTCGTTACCGATATTATTGCTTAAGAGGAGTACAAAGCGATTATGACAACGAAATATGAGAAAAGTCAGAAGATTCGAATCCGTTTGAAAGGTTTTGATCATAAATTAATTGATCAATCGACTTCTGAAATTGTGGGTACCGCGCAACGTACAGGTGCGCGTGTTGCCGGTCCGATCCCTCTTCCGACGAAAATTGAAAAATATTGTGTTCTGCGAAGTCCTCATGTGGACAAACGCTCGCAGGAACAATTCGAAATTCGTACGCACAATCGGTTGCTTGATATTATTGAGCCGACGCAACAAACGGTCGATGCGCTTATGAAGTTGGAGCTTGCGTCAGGTGTTGATGTTGAAATTAAAATGATTTAACCAAAGGATATAATGATGTTTGGCTTGCTTGCAAAAAAAAGAGGAATGACACAAATTTTTGATGCTGACGGAAACATCGTTCCCGTCACGGTGCTTGAGGCTGGGCCATGTGTTGTCATTTCCCGTAAAAACAAACAGCATGATGGTTATAGCGCTTTGCAACTTGCGTTTGAACCGTGCGAAGAGAGACGTCTGAAGAAACCGCGTTTGGGTCTCTTCAAAAAGAAAGGGATCGCGCCACACGCTTATATGCGAGAATTTGTTCTCGATGAGAACATTGAAATTGCAGAAGGAAAAAAACTTTCCGTCAATTTCTTTCGAGTAGGAGATATGGTGAATGTGAGTGGGATGACAAAGGGTCGTGGCTTTCAAGGTGTTATGAAACGTCATGGAAAAGCGGGAGGTCCTGCTGCTCACGGATCTGATTTCCACCGTCGCCCTGGATCGATTGGAATGAGAACATGGCCAGCGCGCGTCTTTAAAAATACACGTTTGCCGGGGCATATGGGTGTCGAGCGAGTGACCATTCGAAATCTTGAAGTGGTTGCGGTGCATGCTGAAGAAAATGTTTTGCTCGTTCGCGGAGCAGTGCCAGGATTCAATGGAACATTACTTGAAGTGACAAGTACGGATCATTCTCTTTTCGACCGTGACAAGGAAGAGACAAAACCTGAAGCCAATGAAGTGAAAGCAAACGAGAATATACAAGTATCTCCTGAGGAGGCGAAGTGAAGCTTTCGGTTGTGGACATGAATAATAAAAAAGTTGGTGATCTGGCTCTTGAACAGCAGATTTTTGGCACGGCTCCAAACAAAGCTCTTATTTACGAGAGCGTGAAAAATCAGCTGATCAATCGTCGTCAGGGAACATCCTCTTCGCGAAATACAGATTTAGTTCATGGATCAACGGCGAAGATTTATCGTCAAAAGGGGACAGGACAAGCGCGACACGGATCACGAAAAGCAAATATCTTTGTCGGTGGTGGAGTTGCCTTTGGTCCAAAACCACGTGATTATACCTATACCATGCCAAAGAAAGCAAAACGAGGAGCTCTTCGTGCAGCTTTGGCATTGAAACAAGGAGAGAAAAAACTTCATGTGATTGATGTTCTTGAATTTTCAGAAATGAAAACAAAACAGGCTGTCGCATTTTTTAAAAAACTTGAAATCAAAAAAGTTTTGATTGTGGCTGATAATGTTGACGAAAAAGTAAAAAAATCAGTTCGGAATATTGAAGGAGTAAAAGTTGTTTCAGGTCAATCGCTCAATGTGCTTGATCTGTGCAAGCATGAAGACATTCTTTTTACGAAAGAGACTTTAGAAAAAATTCAAGAGAGGTTAGTGTCATGAATCTTTATGATGTCATTCGAAAACCGCGCTTGACGGAAAAAAGTGTTGCAGCTCAAGGAGCGCATAATCAGTACACCTTTGTGGTCGATCGTCGAGCGACGAAATATCAGATTCGTCAAGCGATTGAGCAGCTCTTTAAAGTCAATGTGATTGCGCTTCAGACATCGCGCATGCCTGGAAAATGGAAACGCGTTGGCAAAAATGTAGGTAAACTTGCAGATCAGAAAAAAGCGATCGCAACGCTTCAAGATGGTCAGCGTATTGAATTTGTTGAAGGAGTCTAAGTATGGGTTTCAAAAATTATAAACCGACAACACCAGGGCGCAGAGGGATGAGCGTTCTCGATTTTTCGGAAATTACAACAGATCGTCCAGAGCGAAAACTGCTCGATAAGCATATGCAGACCGGTGGGAGAAATGCTTTTGGTCGTATCACGTCTCGATTTCGGGGTGGTGGTGTTAAGCGACGTTATCGTATTGTCGATTTTCGTCGCGAAAAACTCGCCATTCCGGCGCGTGTCGCGACAATTGAATATGATCCGAACCGATCGGCGCGCATTGCGTTGTTACATTATGCAGATGGTGAAAAGCGTTACATTATGGCTCCGGTTGGAATTCGAGTCGGTCAAACGATTCTTTCTTCGAACGATTTAATCGATTTACAACCTGGCAATGCCATGCTTCTGAAAAATATTCCCTTGGGAACAGAAGTTCATAACATTGAACTCTCTCCTCAAGCTGGCGGGAAGCTCGTCAGAAGTGCGGGAAATGCAGCACAGCTGGTAGCTCGTGAAGGCGAATATGCACAACTCAAAATGCCATCGGGTGAAGTTCGATTAGTGCATGTCAATTGCCGTGCAACTGTGGGTCGAGTTGGAAACCTCGATCACTCAAATATTTCGATTGGAAAAGCAGGTCGTAAACGTTGGAAGGGACGACGTCCTCATAATCGAGGAACCTCGATGAATCCTGTGGATCATCCACATGGTGGAGGTGAAGGAAAAACAAGCGGTGGTCGTCATCCTGTAACGCCGTGGGGAAAAGGTACCAAGGGAACAAAGACTCGAAATAACCGTCGAACGAATCGGTTTATTGTGCAAGACCGTCGCGCTAAACGACAGAGAGCAGCATAAGGAGGAAAGATGGCCCGATCCGTAAAAAAAGGACCATTTGTCGATAGTCATCTCCTGAAAAAGGTGACTGTTGCACAAGAAAATAGAGATAAAAAAGTGATCAAGTCGTGGTCGCGTCGCTCGACGATTGTCCCCGATATGGTAGGACTTACGATTGCGATTCATAATGGTCGTAAATTTGTTCCTATCTACGTTACCGAAAATATGGTGGGGCATAAGCTTGGCGAGTTTGCTCCAACGCGTACGTTTCGAGGTCATTCGGGAAATCGCAAGACAGAAGTAAGTGGTGGTGCCTCTGGAGGTGCGTCATGACAGCAACAGCAGCGCTTCGTCATCTTCGTATGTCACCACGGAAGTTGAGACCTCTTTGTAATGAAGTGAGAGGTAAAAAAGTGGGCGATGCCGTGAGTTTTTTAATGGCGTGTCGTCGTAAAGCTGCGGTTCCTCTTTTGAAGCTCGTTCGGTCTGCGGTTGCGAATGCTGATAGAAAAGGAGGAGTTGACGTCGACAATCTTTATATTCGCGAACTTCTTTGTGATCAGGGCGTGACGATGAAACGATGGTTGACACGAGCAAAGGGCTCGGCATCTCCAATTTTAAAAAGATCAAGCCACCTCAAGGTGGTTTTAGATGAATTTACACAATAGGGAAAACTATGGGACAAAAAACACACCCCGAAGGATTTCGACTTGGCATTAGCAAAACCTGGAAGTCGCGATGGTTTGCTAAAGGCCCTGAGTATGCTCGTAAAGTTCATGAAGATGAATTTATTCGCAAAGAGTTGAAGCAAAAATTAAAGCATACCGGTATTTCGAAAATTGAAATTGAACGTCCTTCAGGGAAAATTATTATTAATATTTTTACCTCTCGACCAGGTTTAGTGATCGGGAAAAAAGGCGCTGGTATTGATTCGCTTCGCGGTGAACTTCAAGCAAAGACCAAGGATGTGGTGATGGTCAATATTCGTGAAGTTCGCAAAGCGGAGCTTGACGCTCAATTGGTTGCCGAAAATGTCGCGTTGCAACTCGAACGTCGAGTTGCCTTTCGTCGTGCGATGAAAAAAGCAGTTCAAACGACGCTTAAATTTGGCGCTGAGGGTATTCGTATTCAGTGTTCAGGACGGTTGGGTGGTGCAGAACTTGCTCGTTGCGAATGGTATCGTGAAGGACGTGTTCCGCTTCATACACTTCGCGCAGATATTGATTACGGTTTTGCGCAAGCATTTACAACGTATGGAACAAATGGGGTGAAGGTGTGGATTTATCGAGGCGATATTCTTGATGTTTAAATGAAGGAAGCATACTTATGTTAGAACCAAAGAAAGTAAAATATCGGAAACAACAAAAGGGACGTCTTCGTGGGATTGCGTTAAGGGGCTGCAATCTTTCTTTCGGAGATTATGGTCTTCAGGCAACGACCTTTGGATTTATTACCGCGCGTCAAATTGAAGCGGGACGTATGGCGGTCAGTCGTACTTCAAAGCGTGGCGGAAAACTCTGGGTTCGTATTTTTCCTGATAAACCGATGAGTAAAAAACCTGCTGAAACTCGAATGGGAAAAGGAAAAGGATCTCCTGAGTTTTGGGTTGCTCCGGTCAAAAAGGGGAGAATGATTTATGAACTCAAGGGAGTAGAAAAGGAACTTGCAGTGCAAGCTCTTACGCGAGCTGCGCATAAGCTCTCCGTAAGAACGAAAATTGTGACGCGGGAGGATTATCGTGAAGCAGGCTGAAGTGAAACAACGATCACTCGATGAACTCATGCGCAATATTGATTCTCTTCACCAAGAGAAATTTCAATTGCGCGTGAAAAAATCACTTGGGCAGTTGAAACAGACATCTGAACTTCGACGTGTGCAACGGGCTCTTGCAAAGCTTTTGACAGAGCGCACGCGAAGAAGCAAAGAAGCTCTGAATAAGGAGTCATCATAAGATGGAAGGCCAAAAAATAAAAACAGGTGTCGTGGTTTCAAACAGCATGCAAAAAACCATTGCGGTGAATGTGGAACGAATGTCGCGCCATGCGGTATATGGGAAGTATATTCGTCGCAAGAAGAAATTTTTAGCGCATGATGAGAAAAACGAATGCCAGGTTGGTGATAAAGTCGAAATTTGTGAATGTCGTCCTCTTTCTAAAAGAAAGAGATGGCGCGTTCTTCGAGTCTTAGAGAAAAATGGAGTGTCATTATGATTCAGCAAGAATCAGTATTGGAAATTGCTGATAATTCGGGAGCCAAGCGCGTGATGTGTATTCGTCCGCTGGGTGGTTCAGGACGACGCTATGCGTCTGTTGGTGATATTATCGTTGTTGCCGTGAAAGAGGCAATTCCTCATGCAAAAGTAAAAAAGGGTGATGTGAAGCGCGCGGTGATTGTGAGGACCAAACATCCTCTTCGTCGCTCGGATGGTTCACTTATCCGTTTTGATGAAAATTCAGCTGTGTTGATTAATGAACAGGGCGAACCACTTGGAACCCGAATTTTCGGTCCTGTGGCACGAGAACTTCGCGGCAAAAAATTTATGCGAATTATTTCGTTAGCGCCAGAAGTGCTTTGAGTGGAGGAAAAAGTGAAACTGCGAAAAGGTGACCCCATCATCATGATTGCCGGGAAAGATAAAGGCAAAACAGGAAAGATTTTGGAAGTGAATCCGAAAGAACAAAAGATTCGCGTTGAAGGACTTTGTCTTGTAAAACGTCATCAAAAAGCGAATCAACAACACCGTCAAGGAGGAATCCTTGAAAAGGAAGCGTGGTTTTCTCTTTCCAAGGCCTCCTTTTATGATGAAAAGTTAGGGAAAGCGACACGTCTCGGTTTTCGCGTGAGTAAAGGGAAAAAAGAGAGAATTTCAAAACGATCTGGAAATATTATTCAGGTGACAAAGTAGGAGTACGATTATGGCGAAGGAAAAAACGACAACAGAAAAGAGAGAGCCGAGCACGTTTGAAGAACATTATCGCAAACAGTGTGTGCCTCAATTAAAAGAAAAATTTAATTATAAAAATGTCATGGAAGTTCCGCGCGTACAAAAAGTGGTTGTCAACACATGTTTGAAAGAGTCACTTTCAGATGTGAAGATTTTGGAAGCGATAGCTGAAGAACTTGCGGTGATTACAGGTCAGCGCCCAGTTTATACACTGGCAAAGAAATCCATTGCGAATTTCAAGTTACGTAAGGGGCAAAAAATTGGAGCATGTGTCACGCTTCGCAAAAGAACGATGTATGATTTTTTAAACCGTCTTTTCAATGTGGCGCTTCCACGAGTGAGAGATTTTAAAGGTGTGTCCCCAAAAGCTTTTGATGGTCGCGGGAATTACACTATTGGAGTTACAGAACAGATTATTTTCCCTGAAATTCATTTTGATAAAGTGAATAAAGTAGCGGGAATGAATATAACGATTGTGACGAATGCAAAAACAAATGAAGAAGGACGAGCATTGCTGGAGTTTATGGGCATGCCTTTCCGAAAGTAAAAACGAGGACTCTATGGCGAAGACATCATTGATGGTCAAAGCAAAACGAACACCGAAATTTAAAGTGCGTCAATATCATCGATGTCCTCGATGTGGAAGATCGCGTGGATATATACGGAAGTTTGATATGTGTCGTCTCTGTTTTCGTTCCATGGCGCTTGAGGGGCTTTTACCAGGAGTTATAAAATCGAGTTGGTAATTTAGATGAGGAGAATGTGATATGAGTTTGAATGATCCTATTTCAGATTTATTAACGAGAATTCGAAATGCTTCCCGTGCGAAGCATGACGATGTTCTTATTCCGTATTCAAAAATGAAGGAATCGTTTGTGAGAGTTTTGGCAAAAGAGGGTTTTTTTGATGGAGTTGACGTGATTGGTGAAGGGATACGGAAACAGATTGTGGTTCAGTTGAGATACACGCAAGATCGTAAACCGATTCTTTTGAATATTCGCAGAATGAGCAAACCAGGACGACGCGTGTATTTGCAATGCACAGAAATTAAATCATTCAGACAAGGTATGGGTGTTTCTCTTTTTTCAACACCTAAAGGGATTCTTACCGATCAGCAAGCTTTAGAAGCTCGTGTAGGTGGAGAAATACTTTGTACCGTGTGGTAAGTGGAGAGAAAAATGTCACGACTTGGAAAACGACCCATTGCATTCCCTTCAAGTGTCAATGTGAAGCTTGAGGGAAAACGAGTTCAGATGAAAGGATCGAAAGGAGATTTAACCCGATCTTTTGATGAGCTTACGCGTATTGTCCTCACCACTTCGGGTAATGAGATTCTGGTTGCTCGAGCTGAAGAAACAGGAGATGCACGGCGCGAACAAGGGCTTGCGCACGCGCTTATCCATAATATGGTCGTAGGCGTCACTGAAGGTTTTAGCCGTGGTCTTGAAATTGTGGGTGTCGGCTATCGTGCTCAAGTAAAGGGAAAAGTTTTGGGATTAAGTTTAGGTCATTCTCATCCTATTGATTTTGATATTCCAGAAGGAATTACGATTACGGTGAATAAGCAAATTGTTTTGATCAGTGGCGCAAATAAAGAATTAGTCGGAGAGACAGCAGCTCGTATTCGAAAACTTCGAGCACCAGAACCATATAAAGGAAAAGGTGTGAAGTATGTCGATGAAGTGATCCGCCGTAAGGCAGGAAAATCTGCTGCTACTGCGAAAGGAGCTGGGTAAGAACATGAATAAGAAAAAGAGAGGACGCGATCGGAGGAAGTTTCGAGTACGAAAAAAAGTTGCAGGCTCGAAAGAACGTCCACGCATGTCCGTTTTTAGAAGTTTAAATCATATGACCGTTCAATTTATTGATGATGATACAGGCACCACACTTGCTGCGGTCTCAACGTGTGAAAAGGATCTTGCTTCGATGAAGGGAAGAACAGCATGTGTTGGAGCAAAGCGTGTGGGAGAACTTGCAGCAGAACGTGCAAAAGCAAAAGGAATTGAAAAAGTTGTTTTTGATCGTAACGGCTATCGTTATCATGGTCGAATTAAATCCCTCGCAGATGCCGCGAGGGAGAAAGGGTTACAATTCTAATGAACGACATGAGGGATTCAGGAAAATCAGAACTTCTCGAAAGGATTGTCCATATTAGCCGCGTTTCTAAAGTGGTGAAAGGTGGAAAGCGTTTTAGTTTTTCAGCTCTCGTCATTGTCGGTGACGGCAATGGTCGCGTCGGTATGGGGCTTGGAAAAGCGCGCGAAGTTCCTACGGCGATTAAAAAAGCGACGGAAAGAGCACGTCGACAGATGACGCAGATTCCGATTGTCAACACGACGATTCCTCATGAAACCATCGGACATTATGGAGCAGGAAGAGTTATTATGAAACCTGCAACCCTTGGAACAGGAGTGATTGCGGGAGGGGCCGTTCGAGCAGTGATTGAAGCTGCGGGAATTCATAATATTATGACGAAATCTTTAGGAACGAATAATCCTCATAACGTGGTGAAGGCGACCTTTGATGGACTGAAACAGCTTCGTTCTCCAGAAGAACATAAACGATTACGGGTGCCCCATGGCTAATGTCAGTGTGAAATTGAAACGCAGCACCATTGAGTCGATTCCTCGGCATTGTAAAACGGTGTTAGGTCTGGGATTGCGAAAACTCGGACAAGTAAGAACGCTGAAAGATTCACCACAAGTGCGTGGAATGATTGCATCTGTGAGTCACTTAGTCGAAGTCGTGGAAGTAAAAGAAACAAAAAGGAAAAGGAGTGCGACGTGAAGTTGAATGAATTGACACGGCCTGAAGGAAGAAAAGCGCGTAAACGCCGTCGACTCGGACGAGGCGATGGTTCCGGTCGTGGCGGTACAGCCGGCAAGGGCCATAAAGGACAAAAAGCGCGCGCAGGTGGCTATCATAAAATTGGATTTGAAGGTGGACAGATGCCTCTTGCTCGTCGTTTGCCCAAGCGTGGTTTTACAAATATTTTTCGAAAAGAAATTGCCATTGTGAATGTAGATCAGCTCAATATTTTCCCCGCGAAAAGCGAAGTGACGAAAGAAAATTTGGCTGAATCGAGACTTATTAAAAGACGGAGTAAAAACGTAAAGCTTCTTGGCAGAGGTGAGTTAAAACATCCTTTAAAAATTACAGTTCAATTTTTTTCACCTGAAGCAAAAAAGAAAGTGGAAGCTGCTGGTGGAACTCTTGAGGTGAAGCGTGGCTGAGGCCATTGCGAATATTGCTCGTATTCCAGAGCTTCGCAAACGCTTGCTTTTTACGCTTTTTGCTTTAGCCCTTTATCGTGTTGGAGTTTTTATTCCGACTCCCGGAATTAGTGCTGAAGCAGTTCGACGTATTATATCTTCGGGAACGGTCTTTGACATTTTTAATATGTTTTCTGGAGGAGCTCTCGAAAATTTTTCGGTGTTTGCGCTCGGGATTATGCCCTACATTAGCGCTTCGATTATTTTTCAACTTTTGGGAGTAGCGGTTCCAGCTATTGAGCGGCTTCAAAAAGAAGGGGACGCGGGGCGAAAAAAAATTACACAATATACGCGCTATGCAACGATCGTTCTCGCGCTCATCCAAGGTTTTGGAATTAGTTTTGGATTGAAACAACAGGGCGCTGTTCTCCCCGGTGTCGCAGCATGGCAGTTTTATTTTACGACCATGATCACACTTGCTGCAGGAACGGCATTTCTCATGTGGCTTGGTGAAATGATCACGGAGCGCGGTATTGGAAATGGCATTTCACTTATTATCTTTGCAGGCATTGTGACTCGTATCCCTGTAGGTTTTCGTGATGCTTGGGGAATCAAAGATCAATTCGGCGGCTTTTTTGGATTTTTGCTTCTGATCGCATTTATTGCTCTTATTATCGGCGCTATTATTTTTATGGAACGTTCCCATCGACGTATCCCCGTGCAATATGCCAAGCGCGTGGTGGGCCGAAAAATGTATGGTGGGCAAGCATCACATCTCCCTCTAAAGCTGAATACTGCGGGTGTCATCCCCCCTATTTTTGCTTCATCGATTATTATGTTTCCAGCGACCATTGCGCAATTCGTGCAAGCTGGACCACTTCAGCAAATTGCGACAGCTCTTTCACAAGGAGCGCTTCGAAATGTTTTATATGCAGGTCTTATCATTTTCTTTGCTTATTTTTATACGGCGGTGAGTTTTAATCCCGTGGATCTTGCTGAGAATATGAAAAAGTACGGAGGATTTATTCCCGGTATTCGTCCTGGAAAAAGTACCTCTGATTATATTGATCGTATTCTCGCGCGCATTACGCTTGGAGGAGCGCTTTATATTGCTGCTCTTTGTATTCTTCCGGAATTTTTGATTTCACAATTTGGCATTCCTTCTTCGCTTGCCTATACATTTGGAGGAACGTCACTGTTAATTGTGGTCGGTGTTGCGATGGATACATTAGCACAAATCGAATCTCATTTAATGACAAGACATTATGAAGGATTTCTCGAACAACGAACAGGCGGTAGATTTCGAGGACGTCAGGGTTAACCATGAATGGGGGACTTAACGTGATTTTGCTTGGGCCGCTGGGGAGCGGAAAGGGAACGCAGGGGAAGTTGCTCGAGAAGAAATATGGCATTCCCCATCTTTCGGCAGGTGATATTTTACGCAGTGAAGTAAAAGAAAAAACACCATTTGGTCTCAAGGCAAAGCAAATTATGGACCGCGGTGAGCTTGTGGCAGATGCACTGATCATTGAAATGATGAATAAGAGGTTAAGCCAAACAGATTGTGAGAAAGGATATATTTTAGATGGTTATCCTCGAACCATTGAACAGGCAGATGCTCTGGATCGTTTTTTGAATAAGCGGCAAAAAAAACTTTTTTCTGCTATTTTTCTTGAGATTCCAGATGATGAAATTGTCAAAAGGCTTTCGGGTCGGCTTACATGTGAGCAGTGTGGGAGTAGTTATCACGCTGCGGCAAACCCTCCAATGGCAGAAGGATTTTGTAACCAATGTGGCGGACGTTTAACTCATCGGGCGGATGATACAGAAGGCACAGTTCGATCACGGATTGAAGTGTATAAGCAAAAAACAGCAGCACTTGTTGACTATTACGAAAAGAAAAAGTTACTTGCACGCGTTGCAAGCGTTGGAGGAATTAAAGCAGTCTTTCAACGAATTTGTTCTTTGATTGATGAAAAAGGAATGGCTGATCGACCATGATCATGTTGAAGTCTCGCGACGAAATTGAAAAAATGCGCGCGAGCAATCAGATTGTGGCAAAAGTCATGGCGATGCTTCGGAATCTGATTGAGCCGGGCATTACCACTGCAGAACTCGATGCGGTAGCGGAGCGGGAAATCAAAGCCTGCGGGGCAATCCCGGCATTTAAGAAGTATATGGGATTTGGACACACCCTTTGTATTGCGATCAATGAAGTCGTTGTGCATGGGAAACCCTCGAAGCGTAAACTCCTTGAGGGGGAGATTATTGGAGTCGACTGTGGTGTACTTCTGGATGGTTTTTATGGGGATCATGGTTGGACCTTCCCGGTGGGAAAAGTGAGTCCAGAGGCGCAACTTCTTTTGAAAACAGGCGAAGAATGTCTCTTCAAGGGTATCGAAAAGGCTTCCCTTGCAAACCGGCTTTATGATATATCGGCCGCCATTCAGGGCCATGCAGAGAGTAAAGGTTTTTCGGTTGTTCGAGAATATGTTGGGCACGGTGTAGGACGAAGCTTACACGAAGATCCTCAAGTCCCCAATTTTGGAAAACCTGGGACAGGAATGAAGTTACGACCAGGCCTCGTACTTGCTCTTGAACCGATGATCAACCAAGGAACGTATGAAACAGAAATGTTAAACGATGGGTGGACAGTCATGACGAAAGATCGAAAATTATCGGTCCACTTTGAACACTCAATAGCAATTACAGAAGATGGACCAGATATTTTGAGTAAAGGGGTATTGTAAATAACTATGGCAAAAGAAGAAGCGATCGTCGTTGAAGGAAAAGTGCTTGAGACGCTTCCCAACGCAATGTTTCGTGTTGAATTGCCAAATGGACATAAAGTATTAGCACATGTTTCTGGAAAAATGCGCATGCACTACATTCGCATTCTTCCAGGCGATACGGTAACGCTCGAACTTTCACCGTATGATTTAAGTCGAGGACGCATTACGTATCGTGGAAAGTGACGCGAAAGCGTCATCCTGAACGCAGTGAGGGATCTCCGGGGTTCTTCGCTATAACTATAGGTATAGGTGATTTATGAAAGTTCGTTCATCCGTAAAGAAAATTTGTGACAAGTGTAAAGTCATTCGACGAAAAGGCGTTGTACGTGTGATTTGTGAAAATCCAAAGCACCGTCAACGACAAGGATAGAGCTAAAAAGGAGTAGGTTATGCCACGTCTTGCAGGAGTTGATATTCCAGGGAATAAACGCGTTGTTATTGCGCTCACCTATATATATGGCATAGGTCGCGCGCGTTCGAGCGAAATTCTCGCCAAAGCTAAAATTGATGAATCTGTTCGCGCTGAAAAATTAAGTGATCAGCAAATTGCTTCAATTCGCGAAGTGATCGAATCTCTGTGTAAAGTCGAAGGTGACTTGCGTCGCGAAGTCCAAGGGAACATTAAGCGTCTCAAAGATTTGGGAGCATATCGTGGTTTACGACATATTCGAAAGCTTCCTGCTCGTGGACAGCGAACCCATACGAATGCGCGTACTGCCAAAGGCATGGGTGGAAAACGAATTCCAATTGCAGGAAAGAAAATTGCGGTGAAGTAATTTTTAAGGAGACTGACCATGAGTACAGAAATTGAGAAAAAACCGGCAACAACACGAAAACCGAAAAAGAAAGCGCGCAAAAGCGTTCCTCATGGAGTGGTGTATATTCGTTCATCCTTTAACAATACTATCGTTACCGTGACGGATCCTGTGGGCAATACGCTCTCATGGGCATCATCAGGTGAGCGAGGATTTAAAGGATCGCGTAAGGGAACACCTTTTGCGGCACAACTTGCAGCAGAAGAAGCAGTGCGTCGCGCAATGGAACATGGTATTCGTTCAGTAAAAGTTATTGTCTCCGGACCAGGAGCTGGTCGTGAATCAGCGGTCCGGATTCTTTCAAAAACCGGGGTGAAGGTGACCTCCATTCGAGATATGACTCCCATACCTCATAATGGGTGTCGTCCCCCCAAGAAACGTCGTGTGTAATCGGAGGCGAGTCGTATGGCAAGATGTCAAGAATCAGTTTGTTTAAAATGTCGTCGAGAAGGTCAAAAGCTTTTTCTGAAAGGAGATCGTTGCTTTTCGGAAAAATGCGCTTTTGAGCGTCGTGCGTATGCACCTGGTCAACACGGACAACGTCGACGCAAAAAACTTTCCGATTACGGAACCCAACTTCGTGAAAAACAACGCGCGAAAGAGATCTATGGAGTTTTGGAACGACAATTTCGTGGCTATTATCAAAAAGCTGTTCAAATGAAAGGGGTCACGGGAGAAAATCTTCTTCAACTTTTGGAACGACGACTTGATAATATGGTTTATCGTCTCGGTTTTTCAACATCACGTCGACAAGCGCGTCAACTCATTGGTCATCGTCATTTTATGGTCAATGGCAAGGTTGTTGATATTGCCTCTTACTTGGTAGAAGAGGGTGATGCGATTGCGGTTCGGGATAACAGTAAACAAGTTCGTTCTATTGTTGAATCTGTGGAAGCTGTTGAGCGACGTGGTGTTCCTGAATGGTTAACGCTTGATAAAAATACGATGACCGGAAAAATAGTGACGTATCCGATGCGAAATCAAATAGGGTCTGAGTTGCAAGAACACTTAATTGTTGAACTTTATTCAAAGTAAGTGAGCCGAGGAGCTCCCCTTAACGTGAGGAGGAGCGTGGTGGCTCTCTAAGGAGGAAGTATGTATCGAAATTGGAGATCACTTATTCGTCCACGACGACTTGAGTTTGAGTCGTCAGAATTGACACCCACTTATGGAAAATTTGTAGCTCGACCACTTGAGCGCGGATTTGGGATTACGCTCGGAAATTCTCTTCGACGTATTCTTCTCTCATCTCTTCAAGGGGCTGCGCTGACCTCAGCTCGATTTGATGGTGTGTTGCATGAGTTTTCAACCATTCCGGGCGTGACGGAAGATATCACCGATATTCTCCTCAACCTCAAACAAGTGAAGCTCAAACTTAATGAGGGAGAGTCAGATGTATTAAAAGTTGACATTCGAGGAGAACGAGAAGTGAAAGCAGGAGATCTTATGAGCTCCGGAAAAATTGAAATTCTTAATCCAGATTTGCACATTGCAACCCTTGGGCCTGAAGGGAAACTGAAGGGTGAGTTTGTGGTGAAGCTTGGCAAAGGATATACTCCTGCTGAACGTAATAAAGACCAAGCTGATCCCGTTGGTGCGATTGCGCTCGATTCTATTTTTGCGCCCGTTACGCGATGTAATTACCATGTTACGAATGCCCGTGTTGCTCAACGCACAGACTATGACAAACTTACCTTCGAAATATGGACAAATGGATCAGTGAAACCAGAAGAGGCGATTGCCTATGCTGCGAAAATTTTAAAAGAACAGCTTCAAGTGTTTATTAACTTTGATGAAACGCCAGAGCCGCTTGAGGAAGAGCGCCGCATCTCGTCTTATGATGGCAAACCGAAACTCAATGAAAATCTCTATCGTCGTGTTGATGAGCTCGAGCTTTCTGTTCGTTCTGCAAACTGTCTGCAGAATGCAAAAATTCGTTATATTGGCGAACTGTGCCAAAAATCTGAAGCCGAAATGTTAAAGACCAAAAATTTTGGACGCAAATCTCTCAATGAAATTAAAGAAATTCTAACCGACATGGGACTTGCTCTCGGAATGAAGCTTGACGGTTTCGATCTTGCAGAAGCTGAGAAATTTCGTCCTAAGGAGATTGAGTAAAGTTTGTCATCCCCGTGAAAACGGGGATCTCATGAGATTCCCGCTTTCGCGGGAATGACAACAGACCAATAGAGGTTCTTATGAAACATAATGTAGATCATCGAAAACTTGGACGTAAATCACAACATCGTCTCTCTATGCTTGCAAATATGGCTTCTTCTCTGATCTTAAAAGATCGGATTGAAACCACTTTGCCAAAAGCAAAAGAGTTGCGTCGCATTGCAGATCGCATTGTAACGCTTTCAAAGACGGGGACGCTGCATGCGCGTCGCAACGCTCTTTCCATTCTTAGGGATCAAACAGCGGTGCATCACGCTTTTGAAACTTTTGCAAAGCGCTTTGATGGCAGAAATGGTGGCTATACCCGTATTTATCGTTTGGGACATCGCCATGGAGATAGTGCGCCGATGGCGATCATCGAATATTTACGAGAGACGGCAACGATTCTTCCTTCTCTCGGCGAAGAGAAAACAAAGAAGAAATCGACAAAAACTGCAAAAGAGCCAAAGAAAAAATCCGCCGAAAAGAGTGAAAAAAAGTCCAAAAAGAAATTCCTGGGGTCGTAGCTCAGTTGGTAGAGCACCACAATGGCATTGTGGCTTTCCGGATCTTTTAACCATGTTTGTTTCTTTTAAAACAAGAACTTATATAAACAGCGTCTTCTTTCATTTTTTGTGTGACCAATTTGTGGCCACGGTTTTTTACTCAGAACACTTCCGATATTCTTCACATATTCCCTTGATAAGATTCCCCTCAGCCTCAAAACTGACAATGTTGGAATTCTCCCGCAAGAAAGCCTTGGAAAGGTGTGTATACTGTTGCGTCGTCCTAATGTTCGCGTGTCCGAGAATTGCCTGAAGCTTGTAGAGTTCCCCTCCATTCATCATGAAATGGCTAGCGAACGTGTGGCGCATGTCATGGATACGAATTTTGCTGACACCGCTGTGCTTGATATCGACGAGCCAGTAACTATGATAGAGGTTGTCCTTGTGGAGCATGCATCCATGTGGAGTCAAGAGAATCCACTCCGAATTTCGGCGCTGAACGTAAGCTTCTTTCAAGGCATTACAAAGCACATCATTCATCGGAACATGACGAATCCGTTTCCCCTTTGTTGTTTCAAAGACCCTTCGGCTCGCGGCACAACACGTTCTGCAGACGGTGATCAAATGATTCTGAAAATCAACCGATGACCACTTGAGAGCAACCATTTCTCCTAATCGCATTCCTGTATTGAGTCCAATGAGGTACAGAAGATAGATTGCTTCTTTGTCCGTACCTTTGTATTTTTTCTTTGCATGTTCGAGCAAGTGTCTTGCTTCCTCAAGCGTCCAGAACCGGATTGGTTTTGGATCAATCTTTAGAAGGGCAACCGCATCTGCCGGATTGTACGAGATTACACGTCGGCGAATGTGGTAGTTATAGATCGTCCGTATCAACTGAAGTCGTCGATTGATTCCGATGTTGCTTAACCGACCGTTGAGATTTTCGAGAAAAGCATCGATATGATGTGCATGAACTGCAGTGTGCTTCATATCCCCAAATGTCGGAAGAAGATCTGCGCGGAGCACAGACTTTGCATTTTCAATTGTTGCCGGAGAGCATCGCGTTCTGAGGTGCTTTTCGAGCCATCGATGAATGTCGGAAGGCTTGAAACGGACATGACGTCCTGCTTTGACAAAAGGGATAAGTCGCTTGTAGACCCAGTCCCGAATCGTTGCGGCAGGAACATCAAGGAATTTCGCAAGTTGATCGATCGTCCAGAGCTGATTGTCAAAGAACGCAGCCTGTCTTGTAGACATCTTTCTTATTCCTTTCTCTGTGTTCGTGCAAGAACACAACTTCAGAAAAAAGAATTGCAGTCATCGTGCCAGAGGCCGAGGTGTAAAAGAGATTATAGTAACTTCTGAAAAATACAGATGATCCAGAGGATCACACGATGAATGGACTTGCGATGGATATGAGATATCTGTGAAATAAAAAAAATCGTTGCGACATATCGTACAAATGAACGTATTATTTCAAAAGCTACTCTTTTGATCATGACATAAGCTGAACTACGCAAACTACAGAAACAAACTTATTTTGTAGTTTTTGTTTAAGCGCAGGATATAGGATGAATAACCATATATGACCTCCATTTTTTTATACGATATTTCCTTATACCATGTCCCGTTTGTTCAGAAATATGCTGCTGACAAACTGATTGCGGATACGACGTCTTCAATTCCGCACCCATATCCGGAGGGGGCAGCCAAATTGTTTATTCAGGATGCGCTCCGAAAACAAAAAACAAAAGAGAACTTCGTTTATGCCGTCTATGCCAGTGCTCACTTTGTTGGCATTATTTCCTTGTTTCATTGTGACTGGAAAAAGAGAGAGGCTGAAATAGGCTATTGGATTGGAGTGCCATTTTGGGGAAAGGGATATGCTACAGAAGCACTCTCTCAACTTATCATGAAGGCTAAAGGAGTGGGGTTAAAAATCTTGATCGGAAAGTGTTTGGTACGAAATTTTGCTTCGAGAAGAGTCATGGAGAAAAATGGATTTGTGTGTGTGAAAAAATCAGTTGGCTGTGGTCAACATGTGCATGAAAAAAAGTGGGAATTTAAATATCAATTTTGATTGCACCATACAGTGTTGCTCCTCATGCTCTAGGTGTACTTTTTTATGATTAAGCTTATAATTACAGCCGTAATTCCTGAAGTGAACATAAACAGTAAAAAGGAAAACTCTCCTGAAGCATCTTTTCTATCTTGTTCGAAACACTCTTTTGAGCCATCTACGCCAGCCATCCTACTTAATTGATATTCTGCATCTCCTCTCGCTGTCATACCTCCAAACATACTGAGTGTCCCGAGACCCATGCTCAATAGCCCAATGATCATCAAGGCGTTTGAAAACGCATGAATATTATGAGAATCAAAAAACCAAACATAAATGAAGGCAGCGAGAAGAAAAAATATCTCCAACATCATCGACCATTTTAGCGAAGGCCATACTTTGTGCTTAAAAAACCACTTTACCATATCTTTGGTGGGTATCATGCTGCTCATTCGAGCGTCAAACATAACTAGGTGATGCCAAAAAATAGATTTTTGTTTTCATGCAAAATGAAAAGAGAATGTAACGGGAGAAACTCGATAACATTGATGAAGGAAACATGAAAACAGGGGAAAAATAAAACAGGCGACAATGAACGACGCTGCTTTAATCTTTAAGCATCCAATTTTTTCTTTTTACGTGCGATCCTTTTGAGCTGATGATTGGTTGTATCTCTTTCAAATTTCCTATGATTTATGAAGGTATTCATCCAACTCTCCCAGGTGGACTATCAACCTTTGCCAAGCTTCGTCAAAGCCAAGTTTTTCACCGAGTACTTTGATGCTCGGCCATGCTGCTTTCAAAATAGTGTTGTCGAATTGTTGAGCCTCATGAACAAGGATTCGGGAAGAACAGTTCTGCGATGTTTAAAAGTCTTTCGAATTGCTGTTGCTAATGCAGATTGGTCCCGAAAACGAGGAAAAAGATACATGAGGTCATAAATGTCTTTGGCTCGAGAATTGGCAGAGCCTCGATCAAAAAGTGTCTGAACTTTTTCAGCGATGATATATTCGACGGGATAAATTTTCCACAGTACTGGCTCCTCATACTCTAATATCGATGGCATCTGCTGGTTTTCTGACTTCGCAGGCAGTCGATCATTGAAGCTAACATCGATATGAATTCTCGAAAGTTTGTGCAGTTTTTTGAGATCCGGTTCGCCAATTTGAAAAGCACAATCAAATCGATATGCACCGTATTCACCTTGATCCGCCAATTCCTGTACCTGAATATCTCCAAACCAAAGGCCATCGTCCAGATCTCTGGCCAAAGCGCTGCACACGAAATCTTTCAATTTTGTTTTGGAAATGGAAAGGGCAAGAGAATCAGCGTCGCGAGTGAAACGTACGCTGTCGTAACTTTTGAGCAGCACAAACCCACCCTTGAAAACTAAATGTTCGGCGAGATAGTGGTCATGTGATAACCGAGCTATGGCTCGCTCAAGCGCGATGATCACCCGAACTTCGTTGATATGAAAGCGTGTGTTTTTCTGCACCAGTGCTTTTATGGTACGGCTGATGAGTTTTGCTTTTTCTTGATTCATGCTGCCAATGCCTCGATGTAAGAATGAACGCGACGTTCAACACCCATTTTTTTGGCCATATCGTACAAGTTGCCAAGTTTTACTTTCTTTTGCGCCAACGCTGTTTTGATTGCCTCAAGTGCCGTCTGACTTCCGATGAGGTGTTTGTGGATTAAACAATCAATCAATGTGCGCTCGAGAGTGGTAATCCAATAATCTTTTGTCTTTCGAATACCAATATCCCATTGTGGGTTCCTAGAGCGCACAAGCCTCAGATCGTTTGATGATATGCGCTTCGGTTCAGGTACAAGAATCCATGTCTGTTTCGGAATGTGATCGGTGACATGGTAGTGTTCTAAGGCTGACAAGAGACAAATATAGCCCGCGCAAAACAAGATGTCAGATATGATAGGCGAAAGTTTTGTGGTGGATGTGTTTCACAAAAGCGGTTTTTGTTTCTAAAAG
>MGRM01000022.1:0-87110 GCA_001798185.1 Deltaproteobacteria bacterium RIFCSPHIGHO2_02_FULL_44_16
AACAAAAGTGTTACCTATGTGCTTTTAAAAATCTGTTACCTATGTCCTTGGTTGCACAAATTCGATGAAAAATGAAAAGTCAAGACTTGACCCCACGATCACTTTTTTGGAACCATGCCTTTTTTACTTTTCGATTTTTTCTCAAAATGAAAGAAGTGTCAAAATACCGTGCATATTCTTTCAAGAAAAAGAAAATTATGAGAAGATACAACATCTTTACACAAGCTCAACTTGGAACAAACTTTGCTATAAGATCTGTATGATGATGAAAAGAACTCTCTTCTCCCTTCTTATCCTTTTTGCGCTGCAAAACTGTGATGGGTCTTCGTCTGGGAAATTATCCCAAACTGAAACAAACGAATCTTCCAGTGACACCTTAAACCCTGAATCAATGCAGCATATTGGAAATAATATTGGAAATAATACCGCGGCAAATTCAGATGCATCAGATTCTTCCATATTTTCTTTTATTCCAAAACAAAGTCTTCCAAAATTTGTGGAAAATGATTTTATTCCAGACTCAGAGCTTGGCGCTGAAGTTTCACCGCGCTTCGTTGTTGTTATGGTCAAAGAAGGAGCAACGGAAAAAGATTTTCAGGAAATTCGCACTACATGTAACTGCACTCTTGGAGGAACAATTCCAGAAATCGGAGTGTTTCAACTCGATTACGGTCAGGGAAACACGCTTGAACAAATGAAACAACGCCTCACTGCCCTTCGACAACATCCAGCAATCGAAGGAGCTTTCCCGGATATAAAACTGAAACCCCAAACAGTACCAAACCGCGTTCAAAGAAATTCACATTTTTTGAATAGTTGGACATGGGAAAAAAATTATGCTGGCCCCAACTGGGGATTTGAACTCATACGGATACCGAGCGTTTGGAGTTTAAATGATGTCATTAAAAAAACGAACGGGGTACCCATTCAAGTAGCTGTTCTGGACTCAGGATTTTATGCACATCCCGATCTCGCAGGTATTCTTCGTTTAGACCCGGGAACCACGTATGGTGATACTTCACTTTCCTATTCAAGTTCAATTTTTCCGAATAGACTTTCTCGAAATGGGCAACCTCCTTTTGATGAATACGTTGATGCTCATAATCATGGCACTGCCGTTGCTGGCATTATTGCGGCACAATATGGAAACAGTGAGTTTACCGATGGAATCACTCCCTTTGCTGAACTTGTTGGTTATGAACAAACCTCCACCTTTTCTATGACGCTCGCTGCTTTTTATACAAACGAACGCATATTAAATATATCTCTCGGCTATTCTGGGGTTCAAACACAAAATAGTATCGCAGTAGTAATTGACAGTGGTATGCGCTCTGTTGATGGAATGCTTTTTGGTCGCAGTATCAGTTGGAGAAATGATCGCGGCCGGCCTTTGTTGGTTGTCTCTGCCGCAGGAAATGATTCTGCGGATCCTTCTGGGGTTGTTTCTGCTGCTACGACAGCTTCGTCAAATTGGGCAGCGAAATACCATCCCTTGGAGAGTGTTCGTAATTCTATTGTTATTGTCGAAGGACTTTACGTAACTCCGCTTGGATATCCCCATCGTGGGAACTATAGTAATATCGATGGGACTGTTTTTGCACCAGCAGATGGACATGAAGCTCCACAAATGGTCCCTCAACTTCCGTCGGCAGCAAATCCAAATGGTCCTTCTATGCCAAGCTGGGTAACCAAACCGTTTGGCATGACTTCAGGAGCAGCCCCTTTTGTAACCGGACTAGCAGCCTATCTGCTTGCATTACAGCCGGATCTTACCAATGAAGAATTACAAAAATTGCTTACGTATAATACACCTGATTATCCATGTGCAGCACCGCAATCAGGAGGCGCTTCAAGCACCAACGTTCGTATTGATGCTTTTTCTGCGACTCAATGTCTTTGCAAACTTCCTCGCTTTCACTCCAACTGCAGACTTCGAACGTGGCAAGCAGATTTGAATAATAAAAGTCTGTCTGGAGCCGCAACACACGAACTCCAAGATGATGGAAGTTGTGGGGCTGATATATCGGAGGAACGAGAACTCGATGGAGTTGTAGATCTACGAGACTTTCGAGTGTTGAGAAACATCTCTTTGATGACGGCTCGCAATGCTGCTTTGAATCGCTGTTCACAAAATTTGAATCTCGATTTCAACCGTGACGGTAAGATTGAATCACCTCAGTCCGAAGTTTGGCCACTGGCTGATCTCAATGCTGATGGAATAGTAGATAATACAAAACAACTCGTTCTTGATGAACAACTGAGCGACGTCGAAGTCTTCATGAATGCGTTCGATGGCGATTCGGTGCAAGGGTGGAAGAAGGCGGATTTTCCGGATCTGTTGAATTCGGCGGACCTGTGGATCCGGGCACAGGAAGCGATTACGGAGCTGGGGGCGACGTCGCTTGAAGTCGTGGAAGTGAAGGGAGATGTCGCATCAGGAGATACCGTGCCGACGGATGTGAGTCCATTGCAGCGAGGACATCACATCGGGACGGTGGCGAACCCGCCACAATATCATACGGATCTGGTGCTCACGACGCCGCTGCGGAAGAACGTGAAGGTGAAGTGGAGGGCGATCTGTGCTGATGGACGTTCTCCTCCTGATGGCGATCACGAAATGGACTTGATCGATCTTTCGCCTGGTGAGGACAAAGTTGCGAAGCTCGATTGGCAATGCATGATAGCGTGCGATGGATCGACGACGAGTGGTCATTGTCCCATTCGAACACGACGGCAAACCACGCTCTATTCATCAAACTTGTTTTCGGGAACCGGAACATCTGAAAAGAATGAAACGATAGACACCGTTAACCCAACAGCAGGAGAAATCACAGTGCAGTCGGTCGTTGAATCGACCTTTTCCGATGGGACGATTCAACGGCAAGATGTCACGACCACCGATAGTTGCCCTTCCGGGAGCCAGCAGGCAACGAGAACCACAAGGTCCAATCCTGTGGGGATCTCAGCAACTGCGATGACACAGACGATGACGATAAATCGTGCGCAATGTATCGCTAGCCTGACAGCAGCGCTTGATCGCACGCGTCTGACACGTCGGTGCCAGCGGCAGGCAGATGCTCAGAACCCTTATTATCTGACACAAGATGATGGCGCTGTATACGCATGGATTACAACGCGAGCCATTGCCGCAACTCCTACAACGGCAGGTCGATCCGACGTCCAAGAGGAGTACCAGTGCACGAATTGTGGCGGGACGGACAAGTCGCAACAGTGCACCTGTAACGCCCAGGGAAATGTGATTCCAAAACCAGGGGTCAACCCTGCCTTTGATTGTTTCAGGAATTAAAAGAGAGATCTCGTAGTAAATGACGAACAAACTTTGGCCCACCGTAAATAAAACCGGTGTACACCTGAATCAAATCAGCGCCTGAATCGAGTTTCTCTCGGGCCATCTGCGGACCCATGATTCCACCACTGCCAATGAGCACCAATCGATGCTGAAAATGGATGCGGAGTTTACGTAATAACTCTGTGCTTCGAGAAAAAAGAGGACGACCGGAAATGCCTCCGGCCCCTTCTGGCACAGCACTTATGAGACCTTCACGCGAGATGGTCGTATTGCTCATAATCAGCCCTTGAAATCCATATTGAAATGCCACCTCCCCCGCAGCAATCGCTCCTTCATCACTTAAATCGGGCGAGAGTTTTAACAATAAAGGTCTCGGCTCATGCCGTTTCTTATTTTGGTTTGCGATTGTTTCGAGCAAGCGAGTTAACATTGTTTCTGACTGAAGATCGCGCAGCCCAGGAGTATTAGGACTTGAAACATTGAGAACAATATAATCCGCAACATCGGCGACAGTTTGAAAAGATTCGAGATAATCGGCTGATGCTTCGTCATTCGAAACAATTTTTGACTTTCCGATATTCACGCCAATCGGAATGTGAAGCAGATTTTTTGCACGATACGTTTCGAGTTTTTTTGAAAGAGCGCTAGCTCCTTTGTTGTTGAAACCGAGGCGATTAAAAAGGGCTTGATCTTTTTCGAGTCGAAAGAGTCGCGGCTTGGGATTCCCTTCTTGCGGCTGCGCCGTTACTGTCCCCACTTCAATAAATCCGAACCCGAAACGCTGCAGTGCCACCACAGCTTCAGCATCTTTATCAAAACCAGCTGCAAGTCCGATTGGATTTGGAAAAGTGAGCCCCATATACGATCTCTTTCGAAACTCCATAGATCGGGTGACGTCGGAGGTGCTTCCGGGAGGGTCTCCCGCGCTAAGCGGGAGGGCCGGAACACCGCAGACGGCAGGACCCGTAACATTGGAACGTTTCGAAAGAGATCGTTTTTGCAGGAAGGAAAGAAATTTCAGAACCAAATGATGCGCTGTTTCAGGATCGAGGCGAAAAAGGAGACTCCGCAGGAGTGGCCACATAAAGGAGAAATCACCCCTTTTTACAAAAATGTAAAGATGTGGAAGAGAAAGAGATATGTCACCTCATCGACCTTCAAAGAAAGTAGGACTGGCTCCAGGAACCCTCGTTCATATTGGAGAGAAAAAAACAGAACAGACTCGCATCACCCTCATACAGTATGACGAAACTTCTCTTCACGAAAAAGAAATTGTTTCGGTCGCTGAACTTCCTGAACCTACAGGAGCACGTGTTGATTGGATCAACATCGATGGTCTTCATGATACGAATCTTATCAAAGCGATCGGAGAGAAATTTCAGATTCATGCCCTCATGCTTGAAGATATTGTCAATACGGAGCAGAGGCCAAAAGTAGATGACTATGGAACCCTTCTTTTTGTCGTCCTCAAAGTGATTCACACAAACGGAGAGATGAAAGACGTTCAGTCCGAACAGATCAGTGTCATTTTAGGGAAAAATTTTCTTCTCACGTTTCAAGAACGACCGAGTCCTCTTTTGGATCCCCTTCGCAGTCGTATTCGAAATGCGATCGGACGATTTCGAGAACTTGGCGAAGACTACCTTCTCTATGCCATTATTGACAGTGTCGTGGACCATGCATTTCTCGCCGTGGAAATACTCCAAGAGCGAGTTGATATGCTGCAAAGCAAAATCTTTTCTGAATCAGTACCTCAAACGCTTCAAGAACTTCATCGTCTTCGTCAAGAGATGGTACGCATGCGAAAAATCATTTGGCCACTTCGAGAACTCTGTGGAGCGCTGCTCAAAGAAAATCCTCCTCTGATTCAAGAAAAAACAAAAATGTATCTCCGTGATCTTTACGATCACGCCATTCGTATCGCTGACGCGATACAATTTATTTCCGAAATGCTGTCGCATCTTCATGAAGCCCATCACATTCAAACGAGCTATCATTTGAATCACGTCATGAGAATTCTCACAGTGATTACCACTATTTTTATGCCTCTCAATTTTATCGTCGGTGTCTATGGAATGAATTTTCGATATATGCCGGAGTTGGAATGGAAATGGAGTTATCCAATTTTGCTTGGCCTCCTTTTTTTCATCGGACTTGGACTCTGGTGGTTTTCAAAACGAAAACGGTGGCTTTAATTATTGTCTGATATATCTCTCTAAAGAAACGGGCTGACAAAAATTGTAATAGTCGTGGTGCTCAGAAGATTTAGACTTTCCTGCTTTTTCAACAGATTCCATATGCCAGCAGAGAACAAATTCCCTTACAAAAATGGACGTCTGTTTTGCAAAGGCTACAACTTCCTCCTTTGAAAAACAGCTCTCTTTATTTGAGCCACATGTGGTTTGATAATTTCCCTGCACGGTTGTTGCGTGATCTGTGACAATATCGATATTCGCCATAGCGGCGTATGCTTGTTCTGAAGAGATCATTTTTTGCGGTTCTTTGGCGGGAAGTGCACGATAGTCTCTATCTCCTACATAATCAATTTTACTTGGAATAAATTCTGGGAAAGATTCTCTTCTCGATTGAAGTCGGGTGGTTACTTGTGAAAAAGCCTGTCGACATGCTTTCTCATCTCCACCTTTCGGTTCACGACAGACGAGTGAAGCACCATGGAGAATATAGTCTCTTGCTTGTTGATGCACTCCTGATGTTGACGGCGCCGCAGCTCCTTTTCTTTCGAGCAGCCATTCAACTTCTTGAGAATCGCCCGGCGTCGAGAAACGAAACGAAGGTGCATAGTTAGGAATCCTTTGCACTGGTTGCCATTTCTCACCTTGTTTTATCATCGGCGTCGGTGCAGTTTGTCCTTTATAACGGATCCAAATCACGACCGGATATTCATGCCCTTCCTTCAAATCAAACAATCTTTTTAATATCTCGGTTTTCTTCTCTTCGCTTGAAATATCAAATTCCCGCACATCAACTTCTGCTTTCACTGACGCTGGAAGGTTAGCTTCCCATATTTTCAGTAAATCTGCCACATAGCTTCTCGCTGCTTCGATTAAGACTTTCTGAGTTTTTCCATTTCCCATCACTACGACTATTGTTTTCTCTTGAGGGTGTGATTCGATCAAACGAAGTGCAGTTCCGGATTGAAGAGCTGGATAAGGTAACAGTTTCGGGGCTGCTGCGAAGAGGGAAAGGCCAGCTCCTCCTCCAACTCCCCAGGTCGGCAACGCTGAAAAACCGATGCGACCTGATGCTTTGGCGATAACAATCGAGTCAAGGCTCTTTGCCACAGACGAACTGAGGCGATCATCAAACACGTCGGATTGATGCCACGAAGGGAGAGAGCGTCCTATTTTTACTTCTCCAGATGGTTTCATATCCTTCTTCTCGGCCTTTTTGAGGAAAAGTTGTGTCCATTCTTAAGAGCGAACACAAGAGAATTCCAGCGCTTTTAACACAGCAGGGAACTCTTGGAGAGAGCTGCATTTTAGTTAAAAGAAGCGGGTTCTCCGGTAGCTGGATCAATCGAGACAGACATCACAAAACCTGAAGCTCCTGTCGGTTGAAGGGTCGTTCCTGAACTTGAACTCGCTACTGCCCCAGCCCCAAAGAGAGCGGTGAATACTGCGATAAGTAGAGTCTCTTCGGGATGCTCTCCCATCCATGAACCCATTTTCGACGTTTTATCAGCAAGTTCACGAGCACCATGTTGTGCCTGGAGAAGCGCAAGAGCAATGGAATAGCCCATTTCAGAGGCATTTAAATTTTCAGTGTTGATAGCCGGCGCTGAAGGAGGATTATTGGAAGGATTTTTATAGAAATAAGCCCCTAACTTTCCGATCCCTTCTGCAATGGTGGGCGAAGCTTGAAAAGCGAGACGATCGGCATCATTTTTTTCAATACCAAAGGTATCACAATAAACATCATAAAGAGCACCCATAAGTCCAAAAACAGCGCTTCCCACACCCGAACTTAAACCAGCCGTCCCCGCAATTGATGCGGATCCAGTTCGAGCATAATAAAGTCCACTTCTGGCAAGAAAACTTGTCAACATGCTCATCTCAAACTCTTTATCCTCAAGAGAGGTTTCATCAAGAGCCCATGAGATTCCTAAGTGCGAAAAAAAATACGCAACTGCATCCGCTGGATTTCGGACAAATCGTCTGCCTGCGGAAATGAGACTTTTCTCCACGAGAGCAGTAAAATCCGTTTCTGCCTCAATGACGGTGATCATTTCGGGTTCAAAGCTCGAGATGGGATTGTCCACACATGCACAGATTTCATCATTGGTGATAACTTCAGAATAATTTTTTTGACTGGAAGGAAGAAGGCGCATGTTGAAACCGCTGGAAATCATGTCGTTCTTTTAAAACAACATTATCAATTTTTAAGGGAGTTTTTGTAACATTTTGATGTCAAAGAAATGCCTTCTCAAAGAATAAAGGAGATGCGCATCAGATTTTCACTTCGCTGTTGTGCGAACCGGACACCCCTTCAACACTTCTCCATGCCGAAAACAATCAAGAAGATGGTCATTGACCATACCCGTCGCTTGCATATGGGCATAGATGATCGTACTGCCGACAAACTTGAATTCGCGCTTTTTTAAATCTTTGCTCAACATATCAGATATATTGCTTGTCACTGGAATTTGCTTCAAACTTTTCCATCGATTGACCATCGGTTTTCCATCGACAAACTTCCAGATGTAATCAGAAAAACTTCCGCATGTTTCCTGAAGAGCAAGAAATGCTTTGGCGTTTGAAATAGCAGATTCAATCTTCAAACGATTGCGAATGATGCCAGCATTCTGCATAAGACGCTCAACATCTTTTTTTGTATATCGAGCAATTTTTTCAGGATCAAACTGATGAAATGCTTTTCGATAGTTTTCCCTCTTTTTCAAAACCGTAATCCAACTAAGGCCAGCTTGCGCTCCTTCGAGAATTAAAAATTCAAAGAGTTTTTGATCATCGAAAACTGGAACTCCCCATTCGGTGTCATGATAATGAAGATACAGTGGATCTTTGACACACCATTCACAACGTACTGTCATATATACCTCTTTGAAAAAGACTATTTCAAAACAGATCAAAATTCGGGTGACGCCAGAGGTGCTTCCGGGAGGGTCTCCCGCAATAAGCGGGAGTGCCGGAACACCGCAGGCGGCAGGACCCGTATCAAATAAGAAACGTTTTGAAATGTCTTTTTCTTTCTTTGATAATACTAAAGAACATTGTCAAGCAAAGGCTTTCATGTCACAAAAAAGTATCTCCAGGGGGATACATGAAAAAAATGACGTTTCTTTTTCTGATGTTTATAACATTAGGAAATGCAAATCTGTTTGCTGAAAATCAAAATATCTCTCAAATACCAACTGTTATTCTTCTCTCCTTTGATGGCGCTCGTCCTGATTATTTTACAAAAAAGACAGCTCCCAACATTACTCAATTCATGAAAAAGGGATGGAAGGGAGAACTGACTTCTATTTTTCCATCAGAAACTTTTCCAAACCATACCGCTATCATCACCGGGTGCACTGCAGAAGAACACGGTATTGTGAGTAATCAATTTATCGATGCGACGCGGGGGTCGTTCGCGTATGACATGGATCCTTCCTGGATACAGTGTGAACCCATTTGGGCAACGGCTCAAAAACATGGACTCAAAACAGCAGTGACCTATTGGCCTTTGCACGGCAAAGGGTCATGGAAAGGAATGAAACCGACGTACCAGAATGCCGTCGTTACAACTGATATTCGTGAAATTATTAAATTTGATGATGAAGCTAAATTTCAACAAATGCTGCAATGGCTTGATCTTCCCGCTGAGCAACGTCCCCATCTCATCTTTTCATGGTTTGCAGAAATTGACACTGTCGGACAAGCATTTGGTCCGCAATCACATGAAGTGCAAAAAGTGATAAAAAAATATGACTCGCTTTTTGGAAATTTTTTAACAGCGCTGCAGAAAAAACCTGACGCAGATCGCATCAATATTCTCATTGTCTCGGGTCATGGCATGGAAGAGATGCACTATAGCATGAGCCTCCCCTACCTTGGGGAAGAGCTTCGGAAACAAGGCATGGACAACATCATCATCAAAGCTTCTGGAACCAATGCAAAAGTTCATGTAAAAAATTCTGCCGAAAAACGAAAAGCGCTGACGCTTCTGCAAGCCATGGCAAAAGAAAAGGGGGCGTTTCAAGTTTATGATGTTCAAGAGCTTCCGGACGCGTGGCATTCTACGCATAAACGAAGCGGTGATCTTCTCCTTATTGGCAAAAATAAATTTTTCTTTCTTGAAAAAGCTTCAACAACTGAGTTTCTTACCGATGTTCGAGAACAGCATATTGGGAAACATGGATATCCGCCTGAAGACAAATCGATGCGCGCTGTTTTCTTTGCTCACGGTCCTCATTTTCCTCAGCAATCTGGAATTCGTCAGCTTCATATTACGGATATCGCACCGGCTATTATCAAAATATTAAACCTTTCCCCACAACCCATAGACATAGCTGCAGACACTGTCCTTTCATCGCGTTAATGAAAACAAGTTGTATTGTGTTGCTCCACCGCAAAGAGGCTCAGCCTCTGAAATATAAATCACAGGTGCCAGACACTTTGGTACAAGTTATCGAAAAACAAGAAGCGTGAAAAACAAAAAGCCCTTCGATTAATGGGCTTTTTGCTTGGCTCCGCAGGGCGGACTTGAACCGCCGACCCTCTGATTACACGACCTCCAATTGTTTCCAATTGGCGTGGACTATCTCTTCATCACATCATAACTACGATGGATGGCGGGCGCTTGTGAGAGATTATTCTTATCGTCACTCTCTAGTCTCTGCACCTTCCTCTTGCCTTTAACATCAAGAGGCTTGGCTCAGGATTGGCATATGCAAGCGCACTTAGCTTCCCCTGAGTTCACCCGCTTTTCATCTCACTGTTACCAATGAGAGCTGCCTTATTGACAGTCAGATGCTCTAACCGGCTGAGCTACTGCGGAATATATAATTTTTTTAAAGAACAATTATTCCTGCATGTAATTCTCGATGACAATTTGCGCATAGCATGATGCATTTTTCCAGTTCTTCTTTGATTGCCATCCAAGATCGAGTGTACCCTTTTCAGAGATACCAAAATTTTTCAAGTCCCTATTTAAATGATGAAATTCAAGAGCACCGGCACAACGACAATAACCGCAAATTTGAGTCGTTTCAATAGACATGTCAAACATTGTTTCCCGCCTGTGGTAACTCTTATTACCATGTGGTAATTTAAATTACCAAACACACTGACATGACGCTCCGACCAACTAAACACTTCATCTATATCCTTCAATCCAAAGACGGACGATACTATACTGGTTATACGACTGATCTTGAACGTCGCTTCAAACAACATCAATCTGGTGTGGGTGGAAAATTTACGCGCTCTTTTGGAGCCACGAAAATTCTTTATCAGGAATCATTTTCCGAAAAATCGTTAGCGCTCAAACGCGAAGCAGAAATTAAACATTTCTCTCGGATAAAAAAAGAGGCTTTGGTGAAAGGTCAATAAAAAATTATCTTCGAAATTTTCTTCGATGCCTGCTTGTTGGACGGCGTTCATGAAATGACTTTTTGACCTCAAGTTCAATATAAGGCGCCACACCAACGGCGGTACAGCGAGGAATTTTGGCATTGATCGTTTTTTCAATTCTCGTCACCATCATTCGATCCATCGGCGTTGCAATAGTCGACACTAAGCCCTTTGTTTTCATACGCGCTGTTCGACCTGCGCGATGAATGTATTCCTCAGTGGTCTGTGGAATGTCGAAATTAATAATGTGCTGAATGTTCGGAACGTCAATCCCTCGTGAAGCAATATCGGTTGCCACGAGAATACGATGTTTTCCCGTTCGAAATCCCTGCAAAGCACTAATTCGTTGTGCCTGCGATTTATCGGAGTGAATCGTCGTCGCCGGATGCCCTTCTTTCTCGAGCATGCGACAGAGCCAGTTGGCATCGACTTTTTTACGGGTAAAAACGAGCGTGCTTCCAAGGTCTTGATGAAGCAGTGCTAAGAGACATTTCTTCTTCTGAGGAGTGTCCACCATATACAAGCGATGTTGAATCCCCTCTGCAGCTTTCCCCTTTGGCAAAATATCAACGCGATAAGGATCGGATAAATATTGGCGCGCTAACTGCTCTATGGGAGGGGGCATGGTGGCTGAAAACATCATGGTGTGCCGCTGTTTTGGAATTTTTTCCATGATTTTTCGAATTTGCGGCAAAAATCCCAAGTCCAACATGTGATCTGCTTCATCGAGCACCACTTCTTCAATGCGATCGAGAGAGACATTTCGACGTTCCATGTGATCGTACAATCTTCCGGGCGTTGCGACGATAAGATCCGCGTTTTTTTTCAGATCCCGAATCTGAGGTCCCATTTTCACACCACCGATGAGACACACCGTGTTTAATCGATGGTGTTTTCCAAAAAGATCGAGGAAATTTTTTGTCTGCAGAGCAATTTCACGCGTAGGACAGAGGATTAAACCTCGAAGCCCCTTTCCATGCAAAAGGCGAGAGGCAATCGGAATCACAAAAGCAGCTGTTTTTCCAGAACCGGTCTGGGAAAGCCCAATAATATCTTTTCCCTCGAGTGCGGAGGGGATCACCGCCATCTGGATGGGGGTCGGATGAGCAAAACCGACCTTTCGGATCGATTCTAAAATTTTAGGGTCGAGATTCAGGGATTCAAAAGACTGCTCGGTCGTTTCAACTGGATGTTCACCCAAACGTGGAAGATCTTCTTTTTTCATTTGGCTGTCTTTACACCATCTTTGGTGAATCACAAACACATTTCACATGAACCTTTCTTTTCATCTTCTTGGATCTAAAGAGAGATAATTTCTTTTTTCCACAAATTCAATTAAAACAGAATAAAATCATAGAGTTATACACCCCCCCCCGATCCTTTTCTTGAAGGAGAATATTTTGAAACCGAAATCAAGGTGGATATCAGAATTATTACCGCATCGAATAAGGAAGAATTCTTTGCTCATGAAATCAAGAAGTTAGATGAAAAAAATCGTTCTTTTGATGAATGCCTTACTGAATTTGAAGAAGTGATTCTTCGAAAAACACTTCAGCAATATCGCGGCAACATCAGTCAAACCGCAAAAGAGCTTAAAATCCCACGACCACGACTCTATCGTCTCATGAAAAAATTCGCCCTCAATCTCGAGGAGTTTCATTAGGGTCTTTTGCAAACACACCCTCAGAACGCTTAACAAAATAAACTATAGTCGTTTAACTTTCAACTGGGATATTAGACCTCTTGCGTAACCCTGGGTGACACTCGTTGTCATTGCGAGCCCGAAGGGCGTGGCAATCTCCTCTGTTTACTCGGGAGATCGCCACGCTTCGCTCGCGATGACATCCAAGTGTATCTCTTTGAAAACAAAAACTTTATAGGCTGGATTCTATTGAGGTTATGCAAGAAGTCTAATGTCGCCCGGAGAAGCGGCGTTTCCAAGGCAATGGAGGCTTGAAAAAAGAACGGCCTCTAGAATCCTAGAGGCCGTTTATCTCAAAATACCTTCTCTTCCTCTTAACAACCGCATCCGCCTGGACGAGGTTTCTTGGTGTCTTTCGTCATGCGCCCTCCTTTCTTGCAAAGAAAAGTAAGGCCTCGAAGAGGCGAAGTCAATGACCTCTCAAGGAGATTGAAAAAGAAGAGAGTTCTGCTTCAGAGATGATCATCAAACCATCGACGATTCATGAAGAGTCCAAGACTCGAGAAAAAAATGGGAAGAAGACCTATCAAGACGACGGTTCCATACACCGGCAAAAGAGAGAGCAGAAGAGAGAGCATCAGGGCAGAGGCCGCTTGCGCATCAAACAATCCCCACAACCGTCTTTTCATCAGACCAATGATGGCTTTGAGCGCAAAAGGAATACCAATAAGCAAACTCGGAGCGCCTGGAGTAAAGATCAACTGACGAAAAAGTCCGCGTTGTAAAAAAACGTTCCAGTGCGGAAAAAAGAAAGGGGAGAAAAAAAACGGAAGAAGAAGAAAACCAACTAAAACCATGAGCGCAACCCAAATGCCAAGTGGTTTATGAGCGATTTTCATCTTGAGGAAGTTCACGTTTCCCCTTTATAGTGGGAAATCATGTCTCTTCCTACCAAAAAATTTCGCGTTCTTAATGAAGGATTTGTCTGTGATCATTGCGGGAAATCAATTCTTCCGACTTCTCATGGCACGCCACGCAATCACTGTCCCTTCTGTCTTTATTCCAAACATGTCGATGTGAATCCCGGCGATCGCTCCAACCATTGCAGGGGGCGTATGAAACCAATCGGGGTCGAAATGGAAGGGAAACGCGGATACATGATTCATCATCGTTGCCTTCAATGTCACGCAGTGCAGCGTAATCGTGCGGTCATCAATGATCCTCAAGCAGATGATTTTGAAATGTTACTGGAACTCTCCCAAAAAAAAATTTAAGAAAATTATTTCATCATGTCAGCCTGCGTCATTTCTACGACGCGACAAGCCTTGTGATCACTTTCTCTGTTCTGAATACTTCACACCATCGATGTTGATGTTCCCTTTAACAGCTCCCACATGATGTGTGGGGTGCAAGGAGGTATCAGATGGATACGGTAAAAATCAGTAGTTTGTTGTTGCTCATCGGAGGTTTGGTCCACACCTTTCCACCGCTTGGGAAAAATCTGACCGCGATTTTTGGTGGCGATCCGCTCCTTCAAATCGGAATTGGCGTCCTTTCGCTGATTGTGGGGTTCGTTACCTTGAAAAAAGCTTTGGCATAGAATTTCAAAATCCTTTAAAACAAAGCCCTGGGCACTCCAGGGCTTTTTTGTGTGTACATGAAGAAAAGGAGAGATTCCAGTTGACGGTGTTACGATGGGTGTGAAACGTACAAGGCATCGATATCAGAGGCTGCTAAGCCTTGTGAGAAGACAGGCCCTATGAAAAAAATTTTCCTCTTCCTCGTATTTCTTTTTTTCTCGAATTCCGTATTTGCGGACTTAACACCGCAACAACGGCTCGATGATGCAACACAACTGATCAATCTCTATCTTCATCGCTATGCTCCCCTTACCTGGAAAGAAGAGCTTCTCGGTATCGAATTTGAAGAATTAGCAGAGACTCTTCGTGATCGAGCAGCGAGCGCCAAAAATGATCTCGAATTTTATGATGCTCTGCTTCGTTTTGTCAGCAGTTTACAAGATGCTCATCTCTTTGCGAATATTCCTTCAACACATCGTTCTTTTTTGGGATTTAGTGTTGACGATTTCAATGGCGAAATCCTGATTACCGATATTGATCGACATCTTCTCTCCGAAGAAGCTTTTCCATTTCAAGTTGGAGACACGCTTGCTGCTCTCGATGAAAAACCAATTGATGATGTGCTTGAGACCTTGATGCCCTATCGCACCTTCGGACATACTCCTGCAAATCGAAGAATAGCCGCGATCTTTCTTACTTTTCGACCTCAAGCGCTTATCCCCTTTATTCCGCGTGGAAAAATTTCGGTCAAAGGAATTTCTTCAAAAAATGGAGAAGAGATCACTGCAGAATTAGAATGGAAACATCATGGCACTCCGCTCGCTGAATTTACAGAACGAGCAACTGCGATTCCTTTCTTGACGAAAGCGATAGCGCTCTCGAAAAATGACGTTCTCCGCACTTCGTTTCCTCTGCTCAGTCCTCAAGAACGATGGAGTGAAATCATCGCTGGAAATCTTTTTCCACACGACCCTTTCTTTCCTCCATGGGAAAGTTTTCACGTTCGCGAAACAGATCCTTTTGTTTCAGGAACGCTCGATTTTGCAGGAAAAAAGATTGGATTCATTCGCATTAACACCTGGTACTTTACAAACCTCGATCACATGATGGATGTTTTTCACTTCTTCGCGCGCGAAATTCAGTATTTTCAACAAAACACCGATGCTCTGATTATTGATCAGGCTGGTAACGGTGGGGGGAATCCATGCATCATGGAGGCTGTTGCAGGAATGCTTATCCAAGGTCCTTTTCGAGGTTATGAATTTCGACTTAAAGCCACACGTCCTTGGCTCCTCGAATTTGAAAACGCACTCCAACAAATAAAAGAAGCAAAACTTTTCCATGAAGCAAAACTTTTTGAACAAAGCGTTGAAAAAATTAAAATCGCTTTAAAAAATGGGTATGCATTTACAGATCCGTTCCCGATGTGTTCTTTGGATGGTCTTCTTCCGCAGCCAAAAATTGAAGGGAAACGCATTTTGTATACCAAACCGATTCTTCTCTTAATCAATGAAACCGCTTGTTCAGCTGGAGATATGTTTCCCGCACTCCTTCAAGATGCTGGGGTTATGACCCTTGGTACTCGCACTGCTGGCTGCGGAGGACACATCGAAATCGTCGACAATTTGGGCTTTTCTGACTTAACCGTCTCGGTCACCGGCTCTTTGATCGTACGTCCAAAACCAACGTCATCTCACAATGGTCAGATGACCCGATATATTGAAAATATTGGGGTCACTCCTGATATTGAATATCCCATTACAGCAGAGGAATTTCGAAGTGGCTATGTGGGATATAAATCTGCAATTGAAGAGACGATTTTAAGTTTGATTGAACGCTCAATCGATGCGTCATTGCGAGAAGCTTCAGCGACGAAGCAATCTCCTGCAGACAGTGTTCACGAGAGATCGCCACGCCCTTCGGGCTCGCGATGACATTCTCAAAATTCAATTGTACTTGTCACGCGAGCGATCCAGGCAAATTCAGCTTTGTCGGTCGGAATAGGATTAATGATAGAAGCGGGATTAAAGAGTTGGACTTCGATGTCGTACGCTCGTCCTGGCAAAAGGCCTCCAACTTCGAGTGTCGTCAGTAAATGTTCAAAGAGCTTTGCTTCAAAGGATAGGTCCACTTCAACTCCATACCAACGCTTCCACATGCTGCTGGTCGTTTCCGTTAAACGGGGAAGGTTCGCAGTTCCGGTAAGAGCCGAAAAATCGATATCAACATTTCGTTTGTGGGCCCACGCTGTCACCACTTGTCCCCCAATTTTCCACCACTCGCCCCAACGTGCAGCGATATCAAATCGATGTTTATATCCGGTACTGACATACAACGTATTGTTCACATAATTGCCAGTAATGGGAACTCCACCTGCGAGCTGCTCACCAAGTGTAGAATCAAAGAAAGCAGGACTTGTCCCGAGCGGAATATTGAACATCAGCAACGCAATTTTGTAATCAGGTCGAAACCCGAGCTGCGTGATACGGGAAGAGAGAATATTTCCATCCCCTTGAGCAAATCCAGATTTTAAATTCAGTTCTCCCCCAAAATCATATTTCGCATCCCCTTCAAACGCAGCCATCACAACACGGATCGGTTGTTCTGCCGGCATACAAATGATACCGCCTGTTCCGCAAGGATTCGCGGCACTTGCAGGTTGGATCCCTTGAAAGTTAATCCCATCAGCGGCAACTCCGGTGGTTACTTTTCCCCCTAAAAAAATCCCTTCAAGTTGAAAGCGATAGTTTTTAACTTCGTAGCGACCATACATATCGCCAAAGAAGAGATTCGTATCGCCATCAAGTCCTGACTCAAGCGTTGTCGTTGTTCCACCACCAGCCGGTGCTGTCACGGTCGTCGTTGTGCCCCCTTCAGCCCCATTTCGGCGACGATAGCCACCAAAAACACCGAAAGCAGCATCATCTGCATCATAAAGAAGAAAAAGAGCATATTGATTGGTATCGCGACCGTTATTGAGAATCGTGTCGTTAAAACCGCTTATCCGCGGATCTTCTTGAATCTCAAATGGAATGTCCCAGAGAAGTCCTGCTGACATCGCTCCTTGTGTAAGTTCAAATTGCGAAATGTAGAGAATGCGATCGACCATATCACCAAAATCGCTGTCACGATCGCGACCATCGTGTTGAAAAATACCGAGCCCCCAATGAGAGGGTTGACGTCCAATTTTGAAAAGCCCGATAGGACTTAAAATTTCTCCCCATGCTGCGCGTACGTTGAGCGAACCATTTTCTCCTGCGTTTCCTCCCACTTGATAAAAGGACCCTGCTCCCGCAGGAAGCGTCAGTGTTCCCACCACCGGCTGATGAATGGTGAGTTGCCGGCGCTCACTTGTTCCAAAAAGGACATTATCGAGCACATCAAAAATGCCGTGTACCGCGAGCCAATCGTTGACTTTGAGATTCGGTTCCAAGCGAAGACGCATCTGATTATAGGCGAGAATGCCGATGCGATTATTGGAGTTCGTAATACTTCGATTTCTGGTTTGAAGATCGATGTTTTGATTCGTAACAACTCGCGCGCGATAATAACCATGCGTTGAAAAATCAACTGCTTGCGCCGTGGAAGGAAGCAAAAAAAATAAGAACCCACAAAAAAGCCAACGCTGTCGAACAAAAAGTCTCGAGGGCCGCGTCCCTCTGCGGGACGACCCGCATCGGTCGCTTACGCTCAGCGATTTTGTTGGTTGGATCCCACTTGAGAAAATCGCTTCCGCGATACCCTCTGCGACTTTTTCTTCGCGCGTTGGCTCGAATTTCATAGAAGCAAGCTCATATCGAAATCGCACAAAAAAGAAAAGGCGACTTTATCAGTCGCCTCTTCGAAAAAACATCTGAGATAATTTTTTAGTACATTCCGCCCATGCCACCCATACCAGCAGCTCCACCGGCAGAAGCATCAGCTTTTTTCTCATCTGGCTTCTCTGCAATCATGGCTTCGGTCGTAATCATCAAACCAGCAACAGAGGCTGCGTTTTGGAGTGCCGTACGCACCACTTTGGTCGGATCGATCACACCTGATTGGAAAAGATCTTCAAAGACACAGGTTTGAGCATTGAAGCCTTCGCCTGCTTTTCCTGACTTAATTTTATTCACCACGACTGCACCCTCCCAACCTGCGTTCTGGGCAATCCAGCGAGCAGGAGCTTCAAGAGAGCGACGAATAATATTCACACCATGAACTTCATCTCCCTCAACCTTGACGGAATCAAGGGCTGGAAGGGTACGAATGAGCGCTACACCGCCACCTGGAACGATACCTTCTTCTACGGCGGCGCGTGTTGCATGAAGTGCATCTTCGACACGAGCTTTCTTCTCTTTCATTTCAGTTTCCGTCGCAGCTCCAACATTGATCACCGCCACACCGCCAGTTAATTTTGCACGACGTTCTTGAAGTTTTTCGCGATCGTAATCAGAGGTTGTTGCTTCAATTTGAGAAGCAATTTGTTTAATGCGGCCTTGGATATCTTCTGGTTTCCCTGCACCATCAACGATCGTTGTGTTTTCTTTATCGATCGTAATGGTTTTGGCATTTCCGAGATCATCAAGAGAGACATTCTCAAGTTTAATTCCGAGATCTTCGGTAATCACTTTGCCGCCGGTTAAGACTGCAATATCTTGCAACATCTCTTTGCGACGATCGCCAAATCCAGGCGCTTTTACTGCGGCAACGTTCAGCGTGCCTCGGAGCTTGTTCACCACAAGAGTCGCCAAAGCTTCACCTTCAACGTCTTCTGCAATAATCAACAGAGGACGGCCAATTTTAGCAATCTGCTCCAGGACCGGAAGAAGATCCTTCATCGCTGAAATCTTCTTTTCATTAATCAAAATCAGAGGATTGTTGAGAACAACTTCCATTCGCTCTGGGTCGGTGACGAAATAAGGAGAGAGGTATCCACGATCAAACTGCATTCCTTCCACGACTTCCAGCGTTGTTTCCATTCCTTTTGCTTCTTCAACTGTAATCACGCCCTCTTTCCCAACTTTTTCCATAGCTTCGGCAATATAATCACCGATTTCTTTGTCACTATTCGCAGAAATAATACCGACTTGAGCAATGCGTTCTTTATTTTTGATTGGCTGGGACAATTTTTTCAGCTCTTCGACACACGCAGCGACAGCTTTATCAATACCGCGCTTTAACGACATAGGATTATGTCCAGCAGAAACTAAACGTTGGCCTTCGCTAAAAATAGCCTGAGCAAGGACCGTCGCTGTTGTCGTTCCGTCACCTGCAACATCAGAGGTCTTGGAAGAAACTTCTCGGACCATCTGAGCACCCATGTTTTCAAATTTATCGGAAAGTTCAATTTCCTTGGCAACCGTCACACCGTCTTTGGTGACCGTTGGGCTTCCAAAGGATTTTTCAATGACAACGTTTCGACCCTTAGGACCAAGTGTCACTTTTACCGCATTGGCGAGTTTATCAACGCCTCTACTAATTTTCTTTCGAGCCTCTTCACTAAATAAAAGTTCTTTTGCTGGCATGGTGATCTCCTTTTTAAATAATCGTTACTTCGTAATGACACCGAGGACATCGTCCTCGCGCATGATGGTATATTCTTTTCCGTCAATCTTCACTTCGCTTCCGGCATATTTCGAGAAGAGAATCGTATCTCCTACTTTCACATCAAGAGGCTGTACGGTTCCATTGTCGAGAACTTTGCCATTTCCAATAGCAACCACTTTTCCTTTTTGGGGTTTTTCCTTCGCAGCATCAGGAATAATGATGCCGCTTTCTGTTTTGCTCGCATCCTCTGTCCGTTCCACGAGGAGTCGATCCTGCAGGGGGCGAATGAGCGCCATATGTTTCCTCCTTATAAATGGTTAATATTACTAAGTTTTTATCTTTTAGCACTCATCTCATGTGAGTGCTAGCGATGAAGCGTGCCTCTATATAATGATGAGCATCCTCCCTGTCAAGGCTCTATTTCACTTTTTTGACAACCACATGACTCTTCATGCCGAAGATGTGGGAGATCGACTCTAACGCAATGCATTCGTGCAGTGCGTATTGTGAAATCAATCGTAGAAAGAATAAAAACTGAGCATGAAAAAAATCTCCTTCATGATAATAATGATCGTGACGATAGTCCAAGGTTGTACCAAAGGTGGCGAAAACATGCCTGTTTTTGTGGAGCCCTCCAATTCTGTTTCCACCAACGAAACTCCTGCTTTAGAAGAAGAGATCGCGGCAGTGACAGGACTCGAAAAATTGATTTATCATGTGGGACCCGTTGATCTGGAAGCCCATACCGATTCCGAAACCATGCTCGATCGTCCTCTTTTGATGAGGTTTCAACTCGACAAACCGATGTGGATTATCGGTTTTGAACCAAAAGTAGTTGATGGAAGCGGAAAAACACTCCCTTCTGAACTCCTTCACAGCGCCCTTGTATCGAATATGAATGAAGAAAATCCTCTTTGTCGGAAAGGAAGTAGTGGAAATCCATTTGTTCTTGCCTCATCTCTGCTTACCAGTGTGAATTTTCCAGAAGGATATGGCTATCCCATCTCCCCAAAAGACACACTTGAAGCTCGAATTGTGTTTAAAAATCAAACTGATGAAAGTTTTGTCGATGTCTTTTACGAAATTGTCCTGCTTGCAAAACCGATGAATGAATTTGTCGCTCTCAAAAATCTGAAACCGATGTTGGTTGAATTTGATCCCTGCAATCATACTCCGCTCGAAATTGAACCTTCTCTTTTTACTGAAAAAAAGATGAGTTATGAATTGCCTGTCAGTGGAAACCTCCTCACCGCCGTGGGAGTTCTTCAAGATTTCGGATCAACCATCACCCTTCAGAAAGAAGATTCGTCCGATCCTGTGTGGAAAACAGAGGCTATTGTCGATGAAAACCATCATATCGAAGAGATGATCAATAATCCTTTTGAAGATCCATCGGGAATTCCATTGAAAGAGGGTGAAAAAATCGAACTTTCGGTCGGTTTTGACAATTTTTCTGATCGTTGGATCAATGATGCTTTACCAGGAGTTTTGCTCTATCTTTCAGGTGAGTAAAAGTTATATCTCTTCTTGCACAGAATATATTTTTAGATAAACCTTCTTACCTAAGCCTACCGAAGCAACAAAATTTGATTTCTGACGAGAAATCATCTGAGGATATTTATGGTCTGTCGCACTGAAGTTCATTTTCTTTCTCTTCTTTTACCTGCAAGCTGTGGCCCAGATCCTGATGAGTGTATTCCACCCATGATTGGGTTCAATCACTGTAAAACTGACGCATCAACAGAAGAAGAAAAAAAACCGCCTGTGCTGGATGCATCGAAAAGAGCTGATGTTGGAGACGTTGACGTTATAACTCCCGATGCGGGGGGATTAGATCCCCTCGATAGTGGAATGCCAGACAGCTCTGTAATGGATGCCGGCACCAGTTCCACATCTTATGGCCTCTTTTTTACACCACTCACTCCAAAACCAGCATGGTGTGATTTTCCGGCAAGCATGAATGCTTCGAGGAACGAAAATTTTGAGTCCTTGAGTCTCTACTGTCCTTCCCCTGACGGTTATCGTGTGTCTGCGATGGACATGCGCGGTGGTCGGCCATCCATATGGTCCACGCGCACGGCGACAGTTCCAGGAACAGGCTCAAATCACCTCGATTTGCCTGATGGCAATCAAGTTGTCACTTTTACCGCAGGGACTGACGGTTTTGCGATCGTTTCTTCTGAGGGAGAGATTCAACCCATTCACCCTACTTGGTTTGGAAATTTGACTATCACGTCTACTGCAGGAATCATTACCGCTCCTTCTACATTTCCTTCGGGAATTGCACTTGCTGACCGTGATCTCGGTTTCAGTATGAGTAATTTTTTTCCACCAAGCCATTATGCCAAAAGTGGTCTTATCATTTACTTTGCTTATGAAAATGGGAGCGTCGATACAGAAAGAGCTTATGCCCTGTTTCCTTCGGGTTCAAACACCACAGGACTTGCCGATTACAATGGTGATTTTATTTCTTTAAGCTCTAATGTTCATTTTCCTATGGTTGGCCGTGGAGCTTTTCTCGATCGACTCCGCCCTGAAACAGGAGAGCGTGTCTGTAGCGTGGGACCACTTACAGACCTTCAAGATCGTCCCATTACCGCTCAAGTTTCTCCCCATCTTGAAGTGACTCCTGATGGCGTTGCTCTTGTCAGTTGGTCAGGTCAGAGTAGCGGCATCATGTTCATTGATGTCAATACGTGCACAGTCGTGAGAAAAGAGAGTCTCGATGGTATTGCAGGCCGCTTCAGTTTTATCTCAAGCACCATCTCGTATTGTTTTGGAGACAACAATTGTCGCGCCATTCTCGTCGATTTTGGAGGAATGCCTGAGGCTGCGGCGGTGATTGTGGTGGATATGAGAGAAGAAGGGAGACAACCCGTTTTGTATCAACCGCTTCCAAATGTGACCTACGCTGGTCCTGCGGCTGCGCTTGGAAATAGCGTTGTCGTCGCTGTAGATACACAGCTTCGGGTGGCTCCTCTGCACCTTTTACGTTAACCTCAAATCCTTCGTTGTTCCGATCTAAATCCTGTGATAAATTAACTACATGCAATCTTTCTTTTTCATGTTTTTTTTATTGCTCGTGGGATGCCCCTCTGGGTTGAATTATAATACGGCAAGCGTCAATCTCGCGGGCGTTTCCCCCACTCTCTCTGCGCCAACGAAGGCGGCTGTTAAATCGACGCTCATTCAAAATAATCAGTTTGGCATTGTTTCCGGACTTGGCTTGACCTCCATAACACTCCCGGCCTGCACCAAAAGTGATGGATCTGCAGTCGATTTTTCTGTCACCTATACAGTCTCCGGACTTCCAACATGGCTCAGTTTTGATTCCATCACTCGCGTGATTTCATTAAAAGATGTATCGAGTGTTCCCACAACCAACAAAAACACTCGTCTCGATTTTACCTACACCTGCACTGCAACTGATGATTCCACCGTAAGTGAGTCTGTTGATTTTAGTTTTAATGATTACGATGACGATCTTGCTTTAGATACATGGGAGTTCTACTATTCAGGTCGACCGATCGTCGATGGTTCTGGTTGGTTTTGGGTCACGCCACAAAATAATACCCTCTACCTTGGTTCGTGCACCGCACTTCCCTTTCCCACAGCTCTTGATGTCCCCTCCGCAGGGCTTGATTTTGACGATGTCACAACGCTCACCACTGATATTGATGGCGATGGCGTCTCCTGGATCGACGAAATTACTGCAGACACAAATCCTTATGTGGCAACTTCGAATGGCACATTTGGAAGTAACACTGACTATACCTCTGCCTCTGATTTTTTTGGAACCATTGCGGTACTTGATGCCAATGAAGATGGTCGACTCGATTTCGTTTTCGGCGCGCGAGGTTTTTTTCTCGATAGCACGGTGGTTTCGCTTTTTTTGGGCAACGGTGATGGAACGTTTCAGGCAAGGAGCGACATCACGGTTGTCGATCAGCCTTTTGGACTTGCAGCAGGAGATCTGAACTGTGATGGACATATGGACCTTATTGTCTCCAGCGCTGATGATCTGACGACCGGTGGCGATACGAATGATGGTCACGCCTTTGGCGTGCTTCTTGGTCGAGGCGATGGGACTTTTGGCTCGCTCAGCAGTTTTGAAACAAGCACACAACCGAGTCCTCTTGCTCTTGGCGATATGGATGGTGATGGTGGTCTCGATGTCGTGATTGGAAAAACAGGTGGAACGCTTTCGGTGCATCTTGGGGATGGAGCAGGTTCTTTTGGAAGTGAAATCGCAACTTCAAGTGGAATCTTTATTGCCGAGACTCTCGTTGCCGACATGGATGCTGATGATTTTCTCGATGTCGTTCTCATCGGATCCAACGGAGTCGGACTTCTTTTTGGAAAAGGTGACGGCACGTTTGAAACACCGATTACGAGTAGTTTAGGAACTTTCCCCAGCAATGGGACTCTGGGAGATTTCAATGCCGATGGACTGATCGATATTGCAGTGAGCGATTTTAGCGAAGATAAAATCTACATTCTCCTTACCAACGCGTCGTTTTCAGTGAGTACGATGGTTCAAAATGCGACAAGTTATGACACCGGCGATCAACCGACTGAACTTTCTGCCGCTGATTTTAATGGAGACGGCGATCTCGATATAGCGCTTATCAGAAGCGGATTCGCGTCGACCTCCTTTTCCATTTTTTTGGGGAATGGCGACGGAACGTTTCAAACTGGCGTTGCCTATACAACGGGCTCAGCGGCACACGCCCTAGCAATTGGAGATTTTAACGGAGATGCAAAAGTCGATCTCGTCAACTCTAACTTTTTTACCACCATGTCCGTCCATCTTAATCAGTAAATGCCTCACGCTTTTTTGATCCTGCCCCGCATGAGATCTCGAAACCGAATGTCGTGATTATACATCCACTGTTGCAACACGCTCATCACCGTGTTGACCAAAATATAAATCACAAGCCCTGAGGGGAGAAAAAGCATAAATGCCGAAAACATGATCGGCATGAGCATCATCATCTTTTTTTGCATCGGATCAGCGCTTGCGCTTGGCATCAGTTTTTGCTGAAGCACCATAAAGATACCGAGTAAAATGGGGCCAATAAAATACGGATCGGGCGCGGAAAGATCTTTATAAAACCAGAAAAACGGCGCGTGATAAAGTTCAACGGAATTCCACAGCACTTTATACAGGGCGACATAAATCGGGAGCTGAAGCAGCATGGGCAAACATCCGCCAGCGGGATTGACTTTATGTCGCTTAAAAAGAAGCATAGTCTCTTGATTCAAACGCATCTTGTCATTTTTGTATTTTTCTTGAAGCTCTTTTAGTTTTGGCTGAAGTTCTTGCATGGCTTTCATCGACTTCATCGATTTTTTTGAAATCGGATGAAGAAGAAGTTTGATGAAAACAGTTAAAAGAATAATCGCCACTCCATAATTATGAACCACTCCGTAAAAGAACTTTAAAAGTTGCAAGATAGGAACGGCCACGATCGCAAACCAACCGTGATCAATCGCCTCATCTAGGCGTGCTCCCACGGTTTTCAGTTGGTTGATCTCTTTTGGCCCCAGATACACCGAAAAGGCATGCTCCTCGATTGCTTTCGGAGGTAGTATTTTTTTCGCAAGCGTCATCGCTGAAAAAAGTTTCCTCGCCTTTTCTCCTTTTTCAGGAAAAGGAGAAGCGCCGTAGTGAGCTGAGAGACCTGTTCCTTGCACTCGTGGAATCACCGAAGAAATAAAATAGCGGTCCTCAAGACCAGACCAGTAAAGAGCCCCGGGAGCTTCGTTCATTTCGGAAAGATTCATGGTGTTTTGAAATCGCTCCACCTTTCCATCTCTGTAGAGCGTCGGGTGTTTTTCGCTGGTCGGAGAAGGAGGAGGTTTCAAAAAGCTCAAAAATCCGGTCGCCCCACCAGAAATCGTTGCCCCGTGTACAGCAAGAGAAGCGCGTTCTTGCAACGTTCGATCCGTGAGATTGTGCAATGAAATCGTCACATCAACAACATACCGATCAGGTCGAAATTCCAATTTTTTCGTGAGCTCCACTTCAGGAGATCGCCATTGATAGGTAATGGAGGCGTCATCTTCGGCAAGAATTTTATATCGGGGTATTTTCGGAAAAGAAAAATTCGCGTCAAAAAACTGGAGGTCCAGAGAAGGATCAGCAGAAATTAAATCCAAAGGAGAACTCGTCGAATCAGGCGCTTCACGATGGCCGTGTACTTTCCACGACGTGATAACTCCGCCGTCATTGCTCACTTCAGCGGTATACAGATCGTTGCGAATCGTCGCTGTTTGAATCGCAATCTCTACTTCTTTCCGCACCACAGAGGCTTCCCCTTGAGCTTGAGACTGCGTCTCTTTCTGAGGAGAAGGCGCCGGGGTCTTTTCTTCAACGATGCGAGGATCCGGTTTCGGTTGAAAAAAAGTAAACCAACCGATGAGCACAAGCGCTGAAAGCCCAATAGCAACGATACCGCGGTGTTCGCTTTTCATCGAAAATCTCCCTGTGAGGTGTGAAGAGGGTCATATCCAAATTTCCCGAAAGGATGGCAACGACACAGTCGCCTTATTGTCATCCAAAGCGCTTGCGGCCACGCATAATTGGCAAACGCAACATGAGCATAATGAGAACAACTCGGAACATAACGACAACTTCTTCCGAGAAAAGGAGAGAGAAAAATTTGATAGAACCGAATAAACGCGAGGCATAAAATTTTCACTTCTCTTCTCCTTTGAGTTTCGCTTTCAAATGGAAAAGCGCTTTTTCGAACTCTTTCCGAAGGATCGCATTTGAAAGAGAGGCTGCGGAAACTTTGAGAATGACCACACAGTCTGCGAGGGGATAGAGTTCTTGATGCTGTCGAAAATGTTCTCGAACGACCCGTTTCATACGATTGCGCGTCACCGCTTTTCCCACATGTTTTGGTGTAATGACTCCCAGACGTTTTTTTTCTGAAATCAGCGCGGAAAGTTTTACGGATTGTGTCGCGACTGAAGTCCCACCTTTTCGAACCGCTAAAAAATCTTCAGATCGTTTGAGTCGTTGGGCGCTCACACCTGGGTTAAACGTTTTCGTCCTTTGGAACGACGCGCTTTTAAGATGTTTCGTCCCCCTTTTGTCTTCAGACGTGCTCGAAAACCGTGTTTTCCTCTTCGCTTGATTTTGCTCGGCTGGTACGTTCGCTTCATGAAATTCCTCGTGAAAAAATGTTTGCGGAATGTAGCGTTTCCTCACTACTTGTCAAGGAGCCAATTCTTTCGACGCGTTTTCCCTTGCACGTCATCTCGCTTTCGGATTAGGAAGTCTCTCACATATACAAAATAAAGTTATCCACACCTGTGGACAAACCTGTGAGTTACTCGAACACCATGCCAGACCTGCTACAACAGCTCAAAGAGAGGGTTTTTCATAAAATCAGTAGGCTTAATTTTTCGACCTGGTTTGAGCCGATCGAAGCAGCCAAACGAGAAGGCGAGAACTTTACGTTGGTGGTTCCCAACAAGTTTGTTGCGGACTGGATCCAGGACTACTATCACGATCTCATCAAACAAGAGCTCAAAGCTCTGACCAATCTCGATCACCGCATTCAATTCGAAGTTCGAGAAGAGACAGAACACGCAAACGAGACATCGGTATCTGGCAATGTGGAAAAAGTCCTTCCGGAGCGTATCCGAAACATCAGCCATTTAAATCCCAAATATACTTTTGATCGATTTGTCGTGGGAAGCTCGAATCAATTCGCCCATGCTGCAAGCAAGGCAACGGCAGAACTCCCTGGCGGAAACTATAATCCTCTCTTTCTGTACGGCGGTGTGGGGCTTGGGAAAACCCATCTTTTACATGCGATCGGTCTCGATATTTTACGTCAACGGCCAGAGCTCTCCATCGTCTATGTGTCGTCAGAGCGTTTTATGAACGAGCTGATCAATGCCATTCGCTATGAGAAAACAGCTGAGTTTCGACGAAAATATCGTGATATGTGCGATGTTCTTTTGATCGACGATATTCAGTTTATAGCCGGCAAAGAACGAACCCAGGACGAGTTTTTTCACACATTTAACACTCTGCATGAAGCGCAAAAACAGCTCGTCATGACCAGTGATAAAAGTCCGAAAGATATTCAAGGACTCGAAGAGAGACTTCGATCTCGTTTTGAATGGGGGCTTATTGCCGATATTCAAGCGCCCGACCTGGAAACCCGCATCGCTATTTTGAAGAAAAAAGCAGATGCTGAAAAACTCGGCTGTCCTGATGATGTCGCGATGTTTCTGGCAAGCTCCATTAAATCAAACGTGCGTGAGCTGGAAGGATCGCTTCTTCGTCTCAACGCCTTTGCCTCGCTCACCAAATCACCTCTCTCCGTCGATTTCGCGCGAGAGGTGTTAAAAAACGTGATCGACGACCGAAGGCAGCCGTGCTCGATTGAAGCCATTCAAAGAACGGTGGCAACATTTTATCAGGTGAATGTTTCCGATTTAAAATCACCCCGTCGCGTAAGGTCTTTTTCCTATCCCCGTCAAATTGCGATGTATTTGTGTAAGAAACATGCCGGCGCCTCTTTTCCTGAAATTGGACAACGCTTCGGAGGAAAAGATCACACAACGGTCATTCACGCGTGTCGGAAGATTGAAAAACTTCTTCAAGCCGACATAAAACTCAAAAACGACATCGAATCCCTCGAAAAAAATCTGACACATTGAAATCAACAGGCGTTGTGCATAACACTGTGTGTATTGTTCGGAAATCAGTGTTGACAACCTTCATCTGAGTGGACTAGCTCTGAAGACTGTGAATGACGTAGGTTTTTGCGAGAACTTTTCCCATGATGTCCTTTTTGAATTCAGCTCACACATCAACGCGTTATCTTACTTATCACCATATTCACAGCTCCTACGACTACTGCTATTTATATATTTATAAAGATATTTATTATTAGTAAGGGACAAACATGGAACTCAAAATTGATCGTGCTGCGCTTGTCAGAGAACTCCACCTCGTTCAAGGAATTGTCGAACGCAAAACAACCATGCCGATTTTGGCAAACGTTCTTCTCGAAGCAAAAAAGAAAAAGCTGATTACCACCGCTACTGATTTAGAAGTCGGAGTAACAAGCTCAGTCGAAGCTGATGTGACAAAAGAAGGACGCGTGACGGTTCATGCACGTGGTCTTTACGATATTGTCAAAGAACTTCCAGAAGAGACGATTCATCTGACAGTGAATGATAAAAATTGGATTCACATTCAGTGTGGTCGATCTGATTTTAAAATCGTCGGACTTGCGGCTGATGAATTTCCCGCACTTCCTCAAAAAGGGGATGGCGCTGCGGCATCGCTTCCCATTACCATGATGCTTGAGATGATTGAAAAAACGGCGTTTGCGATGTCAAACGATGAGACCCGCTATAATCTCAACGGCATTATGTTCGAACACGAAAAAGGGAAAAAGATTCGAATGGTGGCAACTGACGGGCATCGCCTTTCGATTGCCGAGCGTCCCTGCGACGCGAACATGAATACGTTTCCGGCAAGCGTGATTATTCCACGCAAAGGAGTCATGGAGTTGAAACGCCTCATCGAAGGGAAAGAGGGGAGCTTTGAACTCTTTGTCGACGCGAAACATGCCATTCTTCATCAAGGAAAAGTGACGCTTACGATTCGTCTCATTGACGGACAGTTTCCGCCGTATAAACAAGTGATTCCAAAAGAGAGTCGACGTGAAGTGGGTGTGAATCGTGAAACTATTGTGCAGGCACTGCGGCGTGTCGGCGCGATGTCGAGTGAACGCACACGCGGTGTTCGCTTTGCTTTTTCTCCAAAAAATCTTGAAATCTCGAGCAACAACCCCGATTTTGGGGAAGCCCACGAAGAACTGTCGGCAAATTATCGTGGAGAGTCGTTTGCGATTGGATTTAACGCGCGCTACGTGCTCGATGCTCTGTCGGTTCTTGAAGATGAAGAAGCCAAGTTGAAACTCGGTGATGATACGGCCCCCTGTGTGGTCACCAGTGAGTTTGATAAAGGTTTTACGCACATCATCATGCCGATGCGAATATGATGCATGAAAGTCCTCTCCCTTTCCCTGACACATTTTAGAAATTTTTCTTCTGAGCAGCTTTCTTTTGGAGAACGATTTAACATTTTCGTCGGCAAAAACGCTCAAGGGAAGACGAATATTCTCGAGGCCCTCTTTCTTTTTGCGACAGGGAGTTCTTTTCGTACCAGTGAATTCCGAAATTTGATCCAATGGCAGGAGCCACGCTCTTTTCTGGAGGCAGAGGTGGATCGGCCAGAAGGAAAAGACGTTTGGAGTTGTTCGTTAACAGCCAAAGAGAAACAGATTCATAAAAACGGCAAAGCTCTCTCTTCGCGTTTCAAGCGCGGACTCGATGTCGTTCTTTTTTCGCCCGAAGAAATTCTGCTCCTTCGCGATCTCCCTTCCGCAAGACGTGCGTATATAGATCACTTTGTCAGTCGCTTTTTACCGCAACATCGTCCCCTCGTTCGAAACTATGAAAAAATTCTTTCGCATCGAAATGCGATTTTGAAAGACGATCTTCTTCGCGACGAAGAGAAGCTGACGCGTTTGAAAGACTGGAATCGTCAGCTTTTAGTTCAAGGAACGCAGATCATACTCATCCGCGCGAGTGCAGTCGATGAACTCAATCTGGAACTCCAACGCCAATATGCCTCTATTGTTCGGAAAGATGAAGAAGCCGCTTTTGTCTACATGCCGTTTTGTGGAAAGATTGCGTTTATCAAAGGGGAGATTGAATCAAGGTTTGAAGAACATCTCGATCGAAGAGCGCGAGATGAGCTTATACGGAGAATTTCGCTTGTCGGACCACAACGGGATGATTTTATCGCTTCACTTTCCGGGAATGCGATTGCCCATTTCGGCTCTCAAGGAGAGCATCGCAGTTTTATTCTGGCGATGAAGGTGGCAGAACTTGAACTTACCAGCAAAAAAGAGGGGGCTCAGCCCCTCTTTTTACTCGACGACGTTGCAAGTGAGCTCGATGAAGCGCGGAATGCCTCTTTTTTTGAATATCTTCAACAAAGTCAGGGTCAAATTTTTATTACGACCACAGATATTCATCAGATTCGTTTTTCGAGCCATGACCACATCAAACTTTTTAACGTGAGCGCAGGCAAAGTGAAGTCTTTACTTTTTCCTCTCTGACCGTTAAAGAGAATCTCTTAAAAGAAGCGTCAAATGGCATTTTGAGGGGTTTCTATGGCAACGAATGAGACACGCGTGAAAAAAGAAAAAGCAGGTTCGTATGATGCCTCAAAAATTAAAGTGCTCGAGGGGCTGGATGCGGTTCGGAAACGGCCGGCCATGTATATCGGCTCCACCTCGGCCTCTGGACTTCATCACCTGGTCTATGAAGTTGTCGACAACTCTGTTGACGAAGCCTTGGCTGGATTTTGTACGGAAATTAATGTCACCATTCACATCGATAATTCCATTACCGTGGTCGATAACGGACGTGGCATTCCAGTTGATCTTCACGAAACAGAAAAAGTGTCTGCTGCCGAAGTGGTTCTCACCAAACTTCACGCAGGAGGAAAGTTTGGCGGCGAGTCAGCATATAAAGTTTCGGGTGGACTTCACGGTGTCGGTGTTTCGTGCGTCAACGCTCTTTCGGAATGGTTAAAGCTGGAAGTTCGTCGCGAAGGAAAAGTGTATGCCCAAAATTATAAACGAGGAAAACCAGAAGCTCCTTTGAAAATGGTCGGTAAGAGTTCTCGCACTGGAACCACGGTTGTTTTTAAACCAGATCACGAAATTTTTCCTGTTCTCGAATACTCTTTTGACACGCTTTCCGGACGGCTTCGCGAACTCTCTTTTTTAAATCGGGGCCTCAAAATTACGATTGACGATGAACGTGATAAAGAAAAACGCCATGAGTTTCATTACGAGGGTGGCATCGTCAGTTTTGTGGAGCATCTTAATCAACGCAAAGAACCTTTTCATGACCCCATCTATTTTGAAGCGACCAAAGACGATGTCATTGTGGAAGTCGCCATGCAGTGGAATAGCAGCTACAACGAAAATCTTTTTTCTTTTGCCAATAACATTAACACGCGGGATGGCGGAACCCATCTTTCAGGATTTAAATCAGCGCTGACGCGCACGATTAATCATTATGCTACGAAGAACGAGCTTCTGAAAAAATTGGCTTCTCCTCCCGAAGGGGAAGATGTTCGTGAAGGACTCACCGCGGTGATTTCGGTAAAACTTCCGAATCCGCAATTTGAGGGTCAGACCAAAGGGAAGCTCGGAAACTCAGAGATTGAAGGACTGGTCAAGCAGGCGGTGAACGATAAACTCTCTGAGTTTTTAGAACGTAATGGTCCTATTGCACGCAAAGTAATCACCAAAGTTTTGGACGCTGCTCGCGCTCGCGAGGCGGCTCGTGCTGCACGTAATCTCGTGCGACGCAAAAGCGCGCTTGAAACGGGAACGCTTCCCGGAAAACTTGCGGACTGCCAAGAAAAAGATCCGGCCGTGTCTGAACTCTATGTCGTTGAAGGAGACAGCGCAGGCGGTTGTTTTTCTGGGGACACAAAAATAGCTTTAGTAGACGGTCGAAATCTGTCGTTTCAGGATCTTGTAGAAGAATCTCAACAAGGGAGAGAACATTTTACGTATACGATGAATGCTCATGGCAACGTTGAAATTGCAAAAATTCATTCTCCTCGAAGAACAAAAAGAGATGCTGAGGTCATCAAAGTTGTTCTCGATAATGATCAGGAAATTGCTTGTACGCCAGACCACAAATTTATGATGCGCGATGGAACCTATAAACAGGCGAAAGATCTTTCCTCCGAAGATTCGTTAATGCCACTTTATCGAAAACTTTCTGAAAAACGTGAGTGGATGACGATTGCAGGTTATGAGCTGGTCTTTAATCCTGGCGAGGATCGTTGGGTTTATACGCACGTCTTAAGTGACCAATTCAATCTCCGCACTGGAAAATATAATGAACAAGATGGATCTGATCGTCATCACATCGATTTTAATAAACAAAATAATCATCCATCGAACATTCAACGTCTTCCAAAAGAAAAACATATGGAGTTACATAGATTGCATGCCAAGAAAACCTTACATCGCTACGACGTTATTGAGAAGTGTCGAAAAATTCGTCAAACAAAAGAATATCGAGAAAAAATTCAACAAACAATGCTTGCTCCATCGATGCGAAAACTTTTAAGCAAACGAGCCAAACAACAATGGAAAAATGAAGAGTATAAGGCCTCAATGAACGAAGCTTTTTTACGTTTTTATCATGCGAATACAGAATATCGTGATAAGAATCGAGCGCTTCTTGATCGTGAACAGCGACAATATTGGGCTGATCCAAAAAATCGAGAAATGCGTGCTCAACATGTTCGAGACTATTTTCAACAACATCCGGAACATCGACAACTTCTTTCTCAAAAAGCAAAGGAACAATGGGAAAATGAAGAATTGTGTCAGTGGAGACGCCTTAAAACAAAAGAACAGTGGACACCGGACTTTCGTGAACGACGAAAGAAAGCCTATAATGTGACATATCGAAGAAGTGCGCTCAAGGTTTTCAATGATATGTTGACATCGATGAATGTGATTGACGTGGAAGAATATGAGTCCATACGAAAAGAGACAAAAAATAAAAACCTTCTCAAATATGAAACTCTTTTGAATCGTTTTTTTGAAAAGGATCAATATAAATTCGTAGATGCCGTCTCATGTTTTAACCACCGCATTAAAAAAATCGTTCCCCTGAAAGAACGGATTGATGTTTATGATGTAGAAATTCCAGGAACGCATAACTTTTCGCTTTCATCCGGAGTTTTTGTTCATAATAGTGCCAAATCTGGACGAGATCGACGTTTCCAGGCGATTCTTCCGCTCAAGGGAAAAATTTTAAATGTGGAGAAAGCGCGTTTTGATAAAATGCTTTCGTCGGAGGAAATTCGTATTTTGATCACCGCGCTTGGAACCGGTATTGGAGAGAATGATTTTAACATCGAAAAACTTCGTTACCATCGCATTATTCTTCTTGCTGACGCTGATGTTGACGGAGCGCATATCCGAACCCTTCTCCTCACGTTTTTTTATCGGCAGATGCCGCAGATTGTGGAGAGAGGCTATCTCTACATTGGGCAGCCACCGCTTTATCGGGTGAAAAAAGGGAAGATAGAAAAATATTTAAAAAATGATACAGCCCTTGAAGATTTTCTCATTGAACTTGGTGTTGAAGGAATAAAAGTGACCGCAAAAGGAAATAAAACAGAAGTTTCTGGAAAAGCTCTCAAAAAACTCACCAAACAACTGGTTCGTTACGCCCAGTTGCTTCGCATCATCGAACGTCGTCGCGACCCTCGGGTCGTGGATGCTCTGGTTCAATCGCAGGCCGTGACCACAGCGCTTCTGAGTGGAGCAAAAAACAAGTTGGACAGCGCGATGGATGAAATCGCGGAGACGCTTCGCAAGCTTTCTCCTGAGCTTATCGATTTTACGGTCGATATTGCGGAAGATGAAGAGCACGATGCGTCGAAGATCATCTACAAAACCACCTACAACGGTTTTCCACATGAGACGGTCGTTGATATTCCTTTTCTCACCTCCCCTGAGATGGAAGAGCTGACCGCTCTTTTCAAGGAATTTGAAACTCTTGGAAAAGCTCCTTTTTCCATTTCTCACGACAGTGTTTCAAAAGAGGTCGCGACATTTCAGGGCATCAAAGATTATATTCTGAGCGAAGGACAAAAAGGTCAGGATATTCAGCGCTATAAAGGACTGGGAGAAATGAATCCCATCCAGTTGTGGGAGACCACGTTAAATCCAGAAAAACGTACCCTCCTGCAAGTGACGGTGGAAGATGCGGTTGAAGCTGATTCCATTTTCACGGTTCTCATGGGGGACGCTGTCGAACCTCGCCGCGAATTCATTGAGAAAAATGCACTCAACGTGCGAAATCTCGATATCTAATTCATCGCAACTCTTTTTTCTCTCTGACGATAAGAAAACAAATGAATCCTCTTCTTTTGAAGAAGAAAGAGAGAAATGAGTCATGATATATCTCCCCTATCTCGGATATCTCGCTTTGGCATCATTGCTTGGTGTTGTCGTTGCGCGTTGTGATTCGTGTGGGGCACGACGTAAGGAAATGGTGACGTCTGAAGTTTGGATTGAAGGTGAATGTAAATCTGACGCAGATGTACGTGCACGCGTTCGAGAAGCAACTGCGGATTTATGTGGTGAAGATGCTGAATGGGAACATGCTTGGCCGCCAGTAGATCAATATCATTGTCGACAAGGAGAGAATCAATTTATGGTCAAAGCTCTTGGCGATTGTTATTATCGAGGAATGTTTGGAGGCAAGAAGCAATGGGAGAGCACGCCTCCTCAAGAATTTGATACCGACTCGCAGGGCCGATGGCGGCGAAAATTAAAGAGTGAAAATGAACCATCACCCAATCTTTAAACTTTTCAAAAATTCCTGAAATGGTTTGTAATAATCTTTAAATTTATCGTTGGGGAAACTCGCCGTCATATTAATCGCAAGGCGCTCTTTGAGAAGTGTGACTTGCACCTGTTTCACAATTTGTCCCGGTTGAATGTTGGGCGCTGGACGATTTGGATTTTGTTGTTTCATGATCTCCGCCATGGAAGAGACATCCCAACTACAGATCATCATCTTGCCGCGAACACCGGAGATGGCGATATCTTTTTCGTCAGAAATTTTGAGATCTTTGATGCCGCGATTTTGAATCGACTCTTTTATTTTCGCAAAATAATCCGCAAGCTGCACTTCCTTTGGAAGATATTCTTTGGTAACAATAACATTGGGTTTAACGTTTTTATCGTCGCTTGGAAGTGTAAGGGTGAGCATTCCTTGAACATTCCAATCGTCTGGGATGTCGGCTAAAAATTCAGCCAGAGCAAGTTTTGACATAAATCCTCCTGTGTGAAAAAAGGAGTGTTATTGTCTCACGCAGATTGACTTCAACGCAAGGAATTTTCCAAATGACAACAGCATATACCGTTTCAAAGAAAGAGAGCGGGAAGAGGCTCGATCAATGGGTCACGACGCACCTGAAAGTTTCACGCAAAGAGGCGAAGCGTTGGATAGACGCGGGCAATATTCGCATTCGAGGAAAGAAAACATTTATTGCGAGTTGGGAACTGCGTGAGGGAGATAAGATCGATATTGTTTCCTCAGAAAAGAGACGCAGTCTCCGGTATTTAAAGGTTTACTTTGAAGATCGTGATCTTCTGGTGGTGGAAAAACCTCCTGGCCTTCTTTCGGTTCCGGAAATAGGAGAAAAAGCAGAATCACTTCTGGATCATGTGCGAGGATATCTGAAACGAAAATATCGTGAGAGTAAAGGAGTGTATGTTGCTCCCCTTCATCGTTTAGATAGCGAGACCAGTGGTGTCATGGTCTTTGCCTGTTCAACAGTAGGAAAACAGCTTGAAGATCTCTTTCGCGAACATCGCATTGTCAGACGTTATGTGGCCGTAGTTGCAGGCCCAGTGGAAGAGGAAGCGGGAACGATTCATCGTCCACTTGAAAAAGGACATTTTAGCGGCGGCCGCAAAAGCAGAGTTTCGAAACAGGGAGAAAAAGCGGTCACCATGTTTCGAGTGCGGGAGCGTTACAGCAATGCCACGCTTTTAGATGTAGAACTTCAAACAGGTCGAACGCATCAGATTCGTGTCCATCTCGCTTCTATCGGACACCCAGTTCTCGGCGATAAAATCTACGGAGCTACGCTTCATGCATTAGAAAACCGGCGGCAGCCGGCGCGCCAGGCGCTGCACGCATCGCTTCTCGGCTTTCGCCATCCCGGCACCAAAAAGAAAGTAGAATTCCGCTCCCCTCTTCCCAAAGATATGAAAAAACTGATCGATCAACTTCGCGGAATTTAACGAATTTAACGAAGCAACCTTTTGTTTCTCGGATCGATAAGAATCTTGAGGAGGATTTTATGGCTGACGTTACAATGCGACAATGTGCAGAATTACATATACAGGTCTATGCAAAAGATCGTGAAGGATTGACGACTGAAGAATGTGCAATGGTGAGCAATCTCTGCTTCGATCAATTCTCGATGGCGGAAGTCAAAAGCCAATGTTCATTTGCGATTGACCTGACATACAGAAGAGGAGCGTTTGCAGACCATACGAGCCAAGGAGCAATTGTTCATTTGCTTACACATGATCACGAGTTTTGGATTTTTCGACACACCATGATCAAAGCGCAACATGCGTGGTTTTTAGACCCACAACATCCCGAACGAAGAGAGACCAATGAATATCTGGATTTTTTGAAACAAAATATCCCTTCCCCAGACATTTTGAATTATGCGCCAGCACTTTCCGTTGATCAGCAAACCGAACTCTGGATTTTTTATTTCCAGCAAGCAGAACAATTTAAAAAATTATCAGATCGTAGCCGCTATCGAACCGAACTCGTTGATGCGATTGCCCAAGACAAGCTTCGCGTTCACATGAACTCAACCGTTATTGAATTTCTCGTTAGCTGCGCTCCTATTGCAGGAGAACAAGTTGCTTTTATTCTTAAAAAAAATAGGGCAACGCTTCAAGTGCTTGAGAACGCATTTAGCGAATTTGAGGGTGCGATGAGAGACATTAAAGTCGCAGTTGAAGAAGATCAATCAGTAGAAGAATTTCGTGCTTTTTTGATAAAAAATTTTCTTCCTCCTTCCCTTCGGATGCTTATGTTACTAAAAGCGCTTTATGTTGTGGATGTTGAAAATGTCAAAATATATGAATCGAAAATAACGAAACTTATTGATGAACTGGATGAATTTATTCAACGCCGATTCGGAAAGACTCTTCAAAGAGAAAAATTTTTCATGCTTTGAACGTCAATGTTGTTGTAATCGATTCCACTGAAGTTTCACTTCAAATGTTTTCTCATCTTCAACACGAAATTTATTTTCTGGCCAGATGACGGTATCCCCACGCTTTGCATTATGAAATGCGACTGCCTTTTTCGAACGGTCGCGATCGAGTTGGGTAACGCGAGTCAGTTTTCCTTGCTCCCCACATAAAAGCAGTTCTGCCTTTCCTCTGGAAGGCATAGGAGAAGAGACGATCCTGTGGGTAGGGGCGTGCGGTGCATGCCCGGATAAGGGCGAACGCCGTTCGCCCCTACCTTGGTCCTGTTGAAAGATCATGTAGGCCATTTTGAGATAATCGTGTTTGTTGCCAATAAAGCGATCGATATCGCGAATGAGTGCCGGACACTTCCATTCAATATAGAAATGACACCAATCCCGTTTGTTCGCTTCCCGCATGGGACAGTTTTTTTGATGCAGGCAAGGCGCAAGAACCGTTGCATCGTGATGTTCTAAAAGCAGATCACGAAGTTCCATCAGATTTCGTGTTGTTTTCTGGAGAGCAGGATCAATGATAATGAAGCTGCCACGCAGATGAGAACTTATAAGCTGTTTACAAAATTGAGAGTGTTCTTCCACGACATTCCCCATTTCGTTGAGAATGTTTGCGGCAATAATGAGATCGAATTTTTTGTTCGCAGGAAGCGAGCGCGATATCCCACGAGTTCGCATCTCTTCTGAATGAAAAACAATGTTATGTTTTTCAGAACAGAGTCGGGAAAAAAGATGTTTCGCATCTTTTATCACTTCCTTGTTTTGCTCGACGGCATGAATCGTCAATCGGCACTTCGGATAATGTTCCGTGTAGTAATGAGCGCATGCAATTGAAGCCGTTGCAGGTCCAGCTCCAACATCGAGAATATCGACGTTTTCTGTCACCGGTAGCTTTTGTAAGTGATCGAGTTGTGTCAGCGTATGGATGACTTTGACGTAATTCGTGAGGAAAAAATAGAGGAGATAACTGGAGCGAAATTCTTTTTTATTTAAATAATTTTTTGAGAGTTCTCCTCTTTCAGAAGTGAATGCATATGAAAGAGCTTCAATTGAGGGTCCAAAAAAGTGAAGATCCTTGACGTTAAAGGCATTGTCCGCAGAGCGCTGAAACCGAGAGGGGAGATAAGTTTCCTTCACATAACGACTCAGTTCTTCTTCGAGATTTTGAGGAATCACATCAAACATGCAGGCTACGTCTCATGCAGCGTAGAAAAGAGCAAGCGAACGCAACTTTTTTTGAAAGAGGTCGATAAAACAGCGAGGAGACGCTTGCATGGTCGAGTCATCCAGACGAACCACCATCAAAGGAATCTGTTTTGAACATCAATGTGTTCCTCTTCTTCGCGGAGACGAGGCAGAAGAACAATTATATCGTTCGTGGGATCGGACGGGCGATGGTTATATTCATGTGAGCGCGCGTTCTCGAACAACCCTCATGAACTGGTCTGTGAACCGTTGTGTTGAACAAACCTTTCACGATGAGCTCGATCTCCCCTGGAATCTTGAAGTGGATCTCATGAAAGATGACACCCTTGAACTTGCACATCTGCGAACACTTTTTGGATATGCGACGTTCGTTGATAGTGTCAGCCATGTGCAGTTTCATGTGTATGCCATGCCCCGACCTGCTTCTCCCATCGTTCATCCAAAAAATGTGGTGGAGGATCTCCCTACTGTTCTGACTCATTTGCGAGAACATGCTCTTTTTCTTCAACCTGTAAATGGGCATGTGACTATTCTTTTCGCTGGCACGACTCCCACGATGGAAATGCAGAGCGCTTCTGCGTATGCAGGAGGTTGTTCTGATCACCCCGTTATTGTCATTGGTTATGATGACTCTCAGAATATCGCAACACGTCGTCATGAAATGTCTCATGCCTGGCGTCTTTTTTCCGAAGTTGGAATTTCTTCTTGGCTCGATGAAGGGCTTGCAGAGCGGGCAGAAGATGATCCTTCTCTTTCTCCCGAAGAGATGGTGAGGAACCTCCTTCCGGAAAAAATGGAAGGAATATGGAATAATCCTCAGATGGAAAATCTGGTGTGGAGCTCAAAAAATCCAGAAGAAGCGCAACTTCGATATCAGAGTTATCTGATTGCACATGCCTTTATTCTTTATGTTGACAGCCTCTACCCACGATGGAGACTGCGTTTTGAGAGGGAATTAATGAAAACAGGATCTGCCGAAGAAGCTTTTAAAAAAGCTGTCGGTTTATCGGCAGAAGATCTTCAGGAAGGTTTTTGGAGATGGATATATATTCAAAGACAAGAGCGAGAGCTCATGGCAGAGGCAACTCGAAAACTTGCGGGAACATTTGCGGGAAGTCATTTTCTTCGAAGTCCCCATCTGTGTCGAGAGGGACTTGAACCATAAATTGTGCCCAGGGGGGGACTCGAACCCCCACGGATTGCTCCATACGCCCCTCAAACGTACGTGTCTGCCATTCCACCACCTGGGCCTTGCCAACCATTTTTAAAAGTTCGTCTGCTGCGTTGACTTCGTCGGCGCTTCTTGCGGCGTACATTCAAGTACGCCTCAGTCGGCCTCCTCAGCCTGTCTTGCATCCAAACATTTAAAAACGGTTAGAAATTATTGAGGCTTTTCTTCTGATTTTTTAGGCGTTGCTGGAGTTGTCTCTGAAGATGTTTCTCCTGTAGTTTTTTCCTCTTCCGGTTGAATGACGCGTGTTTCCTCTGGAAGGACGACTTTGTCAAGTATTGACCGAGATCCTTTATCTTTCGTGATCTGAGCCAAAAAGACAGACGTCGCAAGAAAGAGAATGGCCACAATCGTGGTGAGTTTATTGAGAAAGGTGGTCGGCCCTCTACTGCCAAAAAGCGTTTGAGAAGCGCCCCCCCCGAAACTCGCTCCAATGCTGGCTCCTTTTCCGGATTGAAGCAGAATCACTCCAATAAGGAAGAAGCAGAGAAAAAAATGAACGATCAGTAAAAGTGTTTCCATGATGTATCCTTTAGGGAAGAGATCGAATAATATCCGCAAACTGTTTCGCGTCAAGAGATGCCCCACCAACAAGGGCGCCGTCAATATCCTTTTGAGCAAGAAGATCCCGACTATTGGTCGACTTGACACTTCCTCCATATAAGAGACGAAGACTCTCTGCGGTTCGAGTATCACCTTTGCGGGCGAACCAATCTCGAATCATCGCATGCACTTCCTGCGCCTGACCTGGAGTTGCATTTTTTCCGGTTCCAATAGCCCAGACCGGTTCATAGGCAATTGCCCCTGTTGCAATTTTCGAAAGAGGAATATCTACGATGGCCTCTTTCAGTTGACGTTCGATCACGTGCAGTGTCTCACCCCGTTCGCGTTCTTCGAGCGTCTCTCCCACACAAATGAGAGGAAGAAGGTCGGCTTTCAGAGCAGCTTGAATTTTTTTATGAACCGTTTGATTGGTTTCTCCAAAAAATTGTCGTCGTTCAGAGTGACCGATGATGACATACGAACAACCAACATCTTTTAAAAAAACACCCGAGACCTCTCCTGTGTAAGCCCCGCTCTCTTCCCAAAAAAGATTTTGTCCCGCGATCTTAAGGGTTGTTTCAGAAAGAGCGACACCTAAAGAATAGAGCGTGGTAAAGGGAGCGGCGATGATCACTTCGGTATCTCCGAAAGCTTTCATTTCATGCAGGAATGCAGCGACAAAAGAGAGCGATTCCGCAACGGTGTAATTCATTTTCCAATTACCAACAATGAGAGGGTTTTTCTTCATACTTCAAGCGCTCCAAGTCCTGGAAGCTTTTTCCCTTCGACAAACTCCAGACTTGCTCCTCCTCCTGTTGAAAGATGACTGATGCGCGATTCAACACCACTTTTTTTGATGGCAGCGATAGAGTCGCCACCTCCTACAATCGAAATGGCTCCAGATGCCGCCACTCCTTCTGCTAAACGAAGCGTTCCTTGAGAGAAAGGGTCGAACTCAAAAACGCCCATAGGTCCATTCCAAAAAATGGTTTTGGAACCTTTGAGAGCTTCCAAAAAAAGAGCGCGCGTTTTTGGGCCGATGTCCAGTGCCATCATTCCCTCTGGGATGTCAACGCCTTCGGTAATCGAAACAATCACGTTTTCAGAACACTCCTTTGCAATGACATGATCCACAGGCAAGAGAAAAGGAATTTGCCGTGTCGCAGCCCGTTCTAAAATTCGCTTTGCCGAATGCAATTTTGTTTCATCAAGCAGCGATGTCCCGGTGGAGTAGCCCTTGGCTTTTAAAAACGTATAGGCCATAGCTCCACCAATCAGAAAGTGATCTACTTTTCCAAAAAGATTTTCAATGACTCCCAATTTATCCGAAACTTTGGCGCCACCTAAAAGAGAAATGAAAGGTCGACGAGGATTTTTCAACATTTCCGTGAGATAGGTGATTTCACGTCGCATGAGAAACCCTGCCCCTTTTTCTGGAACGAGAGAAACCATGCCGACGGTTGATGCATGAGCGCGGTGTGCTGTGCCAAAGGCATCATTCATATAGACCTCGATCTGCTGCGCGAGTTCTGCTGCAAAGTGGGGATCGTTTGTCTCTTCGCCAGGGTGAAATCGTAAATTTTCCAGAAGAACGATTTGTCCCGGAGCCATTTCGCGAATGAGTTTTTTCGCAGCTTGTCCGACGCACGATTCCGGGAGAAGAACGTCCACGTCGCCTAACAATTCAGAAAGATGTTGGCCCACTGGTTTGAGCGAATACTCTGCGTTTGGTTTCCCCTTCGGTCTCCCTCGATGTGAGGCTAAGACAATGCGAGCCTTCTGTCCTAAAGCATAGCGAATCGTGGGAAGGGAAGCTTGGATACGTGAATCATCGGTCACCACATCGTTTTTTACTGGCACGTTAAAGTCGACACGGATAAAAACACGTTTTTCATGGATTGGAATTTCGTCGATATATTTGATCATAAATAATTTTTGGGACGCTTTATTTCAAAACGAAATATTTTCGATTACGGGTCCTGTCACTTCCGCCGTTCCACCTCCCCATCCATAAAGCGTGGGTGGGGCGCCCCTGGGATCCGGCGTCAGCGCCACCCGTTATCTCATCTGTTTTGAAATAAAGCGTCCTATAGTTGCTTCCCTATATGTTGTGCAAACTGGATCATGCGATTGCAAAATCCGATTTCGTTATCGTACCAAGAAATAACTTTGACCATATTGTCAATCACACGTGTTGAGAGAAGATCGACAATTGATGAATGGGAGTCGCCAATAAAATCTACAGAAACACACGGATCCTCAGAAACGGAAAGAATTCCTTTAAGCGGACCTGCTGCAGCGCGAATGAACGCTTGATTCACCTCTTCTGCACTTGCCTTTTGTTTCAACTCTGCGACGAGATCAACGCACGAAACATTGGCGGTTGGAACCCGAAAGGCCATACCATCGAGTTTTCCTTTCAGCGCCGGAAGGACAAGCCCCACAGCTTGAGCAGCACCTGTTGTCGTGGGAATCTGTGAAAGGGCTGCAGCTCGAGCACGGCGCAAATCTTTGTGCGGCGCATCCACCACGTTTTGATCATTCGTATACGAATGGATCGTGGTCATAAACCCACGTTCAATGCCAAAATGTTCATGAAGGACTTTCGCGAGTGGCGCGAGACAGTTTGTCGTGCAGCTTGCATTCGAAACCACATGTTGCGTTTGAGGATTGTAGGTTTCGTGATTCACGCCATACACAAAGGTCGGAACGCCGTCGTTTTTTCCCGGAGCAGAAATAATAACTTTTTTCGCACCTGCTTTCAGGTGTTTTTCAGCCCCTTCGAGACTTGTAAAATGTCCGGTACATTCCAGAATAATATCCGCTTCGATTTTTTTCCAGGGAAGGAGTGTGGGATCTTTCTCAGAAGTGATTGGAATTATTTTTCCATCAACGAGGATGCCACGCTCCGAAGCTTCGACACTCCCTTGAAAACGGCCATGAACTGAATCGTATTTCAGGAGATGGGCCATGATGTGAGGCTCTACCAGATCATTAATCCCCACACATTCGATCGCGGTATTTTTATGAAGGACACGTAAAATCAATCGTCCAATGCGCCCGAAACCATTAATCCCAATGCGAAGTGTCATGATTTCTCCTCCTTAAGCGCGCCGGAGTATACATTTTTGCCCTGGAGCGTCAATCTTTCCATAGTTTTGCGAGAATAGGGGCAAGCGAGATGAGAGCGGCGAAAAGACAGCAGAGAACTCCCACAGTGGCAACAACTCCGAGGGAGTTGAGTCCCCCATGATGCGCGAAGATGAGACCACTAAATCCGAGCGCTGTCGTGAGCGATGTCATGACAATGGAACTCCCGGTGGTCGTGAGCACGCGATGAAAATTTCGGTACCCCTCTTCTTGAAAACGATGAAACAGATGCACTCCATTATCGATCCCAATTCCGAGAACAACCGGAAGAGCAATAGTGTTGAAAAAATTAAGATGCTCTTTGAGAAGAACCATCAAGCCGAGCATCCACACGACACCCACGAAAAGAGGAAGGAGTGTGACAAAACATTTTTTGATATTTTGAAAATCGAGAAAGAGGAGAAGAACAATGGTGATGAGGGAGAGAATAATGGCAACTGGAGCATCGTGAATCATGACGCGAAGCACATCTGCAAAAATGATGGAACTCGAAATAGCATGAAAGGTTTTCCCTTCATCAGTATGAATGTTCCAAATTTCCTCGCGCAGTGCGATCGCCTTTTCTCCATCTTTTAAGTCAATTTCCGGGTCGATGAAAATATAGACCAATTGATTTTGTTCTTCTGTTTTTTTATCGAGGAAAACTTCTTGAATACTTTTTGGAATATCTTGAAGTGTAAAGGGAGTGGCGAGCGCAGACGCTTTGAGACCTGCATATTCTTCGCGCTTGTCATCTCCAATGGTTTTTTCAAGAAGGTCATTATCGAGAAGACGATGAATGCTGCGAAGAAGAGGAATTTTTTTTCGCTGATCGTTGGGAACTAAACTATAGAGACTGCGCGCATGAAAGACGAGACTCGTCTCTTTTTCTGCCATTTGGTTTACAGCTTTCTCGACCGCAAGCGCCTCTTCTTTTGAATGGACAAGAACAACAGAGGGACTTGCTTTGTGAGGATTAATTTTCCAGTAGAGCTGTTTGGTCTGAAGCAACTCTTCATTTTGCGCGCTTAAGGTCGAGAAATCATAATGAAAGCGAAGGAACAGAGCACTCGCTCCTAAAAGAAGGGTCGCGACGATGGTCACGCGAAAAAGAAATGGATCTGAAAGTCGTGTGAGAGCGGTAAGCTTCCAACTCGCGACATGAAAATTTTTACGACGCAAAAAAGGAATTTTTTCTTCGAGGATGAGCAAAAGAGGGAGCACCAGAAGAGAAGCTAAAAAAGCAACCATAATTCCAATGCCCGCGATGTTTCCAAATTCCGAAAAACCTTTAAAGTCGTTGATCATCAAGACTGCAAAGGCAACGGCAGTTGTCGTGCAGGCAGTAAAGCAAGAGCGTCCCGTGTAGAGGAGCATGGGGAGAAGAGCTTCCGTGACATTTTTTCCTTGATGGCGTTCTTCATTGTATCGAGAGTTAAGATGAATACCAAAATCGATTCCAAGACCAAAAAGAATGGAAAAAAGAAACGAAGTGATAATATTTAAATGCCCTACTGTTTTTGCGGCGATCGCAAAATTCCAAAGAATACCGCACGCAAGAGGAACACTTAAAAAAATGAGGGATCGAAACCCACGAAAATAAAAAGCAATCAAAAGTAAAATAGCAATACCCGAGATGGTTCCTGCGACACGCAAGTCTCGCATCAACGCATCATATTCCACCACATTGCCAATGACACCTCCCATGTAACTGATTTTTGCGGTGGGATCGTGACGCGCAAAATCAAAGGCGGAGATTTTATTTTTTATTTCAAACGTAAATCGTTTGAAAAAACCGACATCATAAGCTTCACTTTTGGGAGTGATCCCAAGTGCAAACACAGTCTCATTTTTATCCGTAAAATAGGGACTGGTGAGCTTCCCTCCCCCGATGGTCGTGTATTTTCCTTTTAAATCTTCAAAATCATCTGGTTTTTCTTCTTCGAGGGAAAAGAAAAGGCCCCCGAGTTTTTCGCGCTGAATGCGCCGATCGAGGCGATCCTGAAAGTCTTCAAGATCTTCATAGGAAGGATAAAAAAGTTTATGCTGATCAAAAAACTCATATCCTCTTTTTCGGTATTCCACTTCTTTCACTTCTGGATGCGTTTCCACAAACGCAGCAAATTTTGGAAGCGTCTCTTTTAGTTTTTGAGGATCTTGAGTTTCGATAATAAGTTGAATGGATTTCAGACTTCCAAAGTGGGACTGCATCTCTTCAAAGAGTTTCACGCTTTCATAATCTTCCGGGAGAAGAAGTTTAAAGTCAGTTTGGATTTGGCGAAAGAGGTGCATCGCCGATGGGAAAGAGTACCACGTCACTATTCCGATCAGCAGAAGAAGAGGAAGGTAATATCGTGTGATAAAAGCGATGTACTTTTGAACGATTTTTTTGAGCATGAAGCGTCGACCTATCGAGTTTATGAGATGGCGTCAACCCAACATCTATTGATGGCGCGAAAGAGACTCTCTCAAACATTTTCTGTTTGCGGGTCCTGCCGCCTGCGGCATTCCGGAGTCTTCGCGACTATGCGAAGACGTCCGAAATAGCACTCCGGCGTCACCCCCAAATAATTATCTGTTTTGGAGAGTCTCTTTTGGTACATTCAAATCGATACTTGAGTGTTGTGTTGATTAACGCTAGGAGCTGCGTCGTATGCGTATTTCCAATCGAGACACGATTGTGGCTCTTGCAACGCCGCCAGGACAGAGCGGACTGGGAGTCGTGCGCATCAGCGGACCTGAAAGCGCCTCTGTCCTTTCCCGTGTCTGGAAACCGAAGCGATCCAAAGAGCTTGAGCACCGTAAACTTTTCTTAGGCGAGATTATCGATATTTCTGGAGAAGCGCTCGATACGGCGACAGCCGTTTTTCTCCCCTCTCCGCATACCTATACAGGTGATGATGTCGTTGAAATCTCTTGTCATGGCAGTCCCCTTCTTCTCGAAAAACTAGTAACGCTTTGTACGCAAGCAGGAGCGCGACTGGCTGAGCCAGGAGAGTTTACACGTCGAGCGTTTCTGTCAGGTAAGATGGATTTGACGCAAGCTGAAGCGGTTGCGGATGTGATTCATGCCACAAGCGAAGCAGCGCTTCGTTCTGCCAAGGAACAACTTCAAGGACGTCTCTCACGAGAAGTGAAGACACTTCACGATGAACTTTTAAATCTTCGCGCCTTTGTCGAAGCCTGTATCGATTTTCCAGAAGAGGACATCGAGATGATCGAGCGCGAAGGAATCGCTGCGCGACTTTCCCCTCTTCTTCTTCGTCTTGAGCAATTTCTTTCCACTTTTCACCGCGGTCGTCTTCTTCGAGATGGAGTTTCTGTCGCGCTTATCGGAAAACCGAATGTGGGAAAATCGAGTTTGCTCAATCGCCTTGCAGGTTCTGAACGCGCGATTGTGCATGAAACACCAGGGACCACACGAGATGTCATCGAAGTGAGTATTAATCTCGGTGGCGCTCTCTTTCATCTTATCGATACTGCTGGGATACGCAGCGCACCAGATGCTGTGGAGCGTATGGGCATTGAACGATCGCGCGAAGCGCTTGAGCGAGCTGATATTATCATTGCGCTCTTTGATGCATCACAGGTTTTGACACCAGAAGATGAAGAAGTTCTCTCTCTCGTGAAAGAAAAACAGCACATTCTTTGTTTCAATAAATGTGATTTGTCGGAAGCCATTTCAAAACAGACAAATATTGGGGTGGCGCCGACGCCGGATCCCAGGGGCGCCCCACCCGCGGTTTATGGGTGGGGAGGTGGAACGGCGGAGGTGACAGGACCCCTATCGGCAAAAGTTTTGAAATGGCTTCCGAACGCAGAACCGATCTCTATTTCAGCTAAAACAGGGGAAGGGATCGAAGCATTATTTTCGAAACTTCAGATTCATACGCAGACATCGACAAACGATGCGAGCTCGGTGACGATTACGAATGTACGCCATAAAGAAGCGCTTGTTGAAGCATCGCAAGCTCTGAAAGAAGCCCAGAAAAGTCTGCAACGCCGTGAGTCGGCTGAGTTTTGCGCACATCATCTGAGAGCAGCGCAAGAGGCGCTTGGGCGCATCATTGGACTTGATGTTTCTGAAGAGCTATTGGATCGTATCTTTTCTGGATTTTGTATTGGTAAGTAACAGAACAAACTGATGAAGATTTTCTCGCAGGGGACCTTTGAGGGAGGCGCGTCAATGCAATCTAAAGAATCGCGCCGACTGAAACAGAGAACGCGAGGAGCATAACCGCAGCGGGCGTTCCCCGAGAGAAAATGTGAGTCAGTTTGCGTGAGAACAATTCAAATATGAACTACGATATCATTATCATTGGTGCAGGACATGCAGGGTGTGAAGCAGCGCTCGCTGCAAGTCGTATGAGTGCGTCGGTCGCGCTGATTACCGGAAATCTCTCTACGATTGCAAAGATGAGTTGTAATCCGGCGATCGGTGGTCTTGCAAAAGGTCATCTTGTTCGCGAGATCGATGCTCTCGGTGGCGAGATGGGGAAAAATGCAGATGCAACGGGGATTCAATTTCGACGTCTCAATATGAGCCGTGGTCCAGCCGTGCGTGGCACGCGCTGTCAGTCTGATTCAACTGCGTATGCCTTGCGGATGCAGAGCGTACTGACATCCCAACAAGGTCTCACTCTTGTTGAAGGGATGGCTGAGGAATTAATTGTAGAAGAAAATGAAATTGTAGGGGTTATGGTGTCATCCCTGCGAAAGCAGGGATCTCCTGACATTCATGAGATTCCCGCCTTCGCGGGAATGACAGCAGAACTTTTTGCAAAAGCGATTATCGTCACCACTGGCACCTTTCTCGGTGGTCAGATGCATTTTGGGGAGAAGAAAGTGGATGGTGGCCGCGTGCATGATTTTGCGGCGATTGGCCTCTCTGCGTCGCTCCGAAATTTCGGTTTTGAAATGGGGAGAATGAAAACGGGAACGTGTCCGCGTCTTGATGCTTCCACAATCGATTTTTCTGTTTGCGAAGCGCAGCCCGGCGACACGCCACAACCGCAGTTTTCGTTTGAGCACATTGAAAATAATCTGCGTCAGGTAGAATGTTTCATTACGCATACGACAGAAGCAACGCATCAGATTATTCGCGAGAATCTTCATCGCTCTCCGATGTATTCAGGACAGATCACTGGAGTCGGTCCGCGCTATTGTCCCTCCGTCGAAGATAAAATCGTAAGGTTTGCGGATAGAGAACAGCACCAACTTTTCTTAGAGCCCGAAAGTCTTTCCACAAACCGTGTCTATGTAAACGGTCTCTCCACATCACTTCCGGTCGATGTGCAAGAAGCCATTTTGAAAACGATTCCAGGTCTTGAGAAGGCAACTATTTTGCAGCCGGGGTATGCGGTCGAATATGACATGGTTTACCCGACCCAACTCAAACCGACGCTTGAAACAAAATCACTTCGTGGTCTTTTTTTGGCGGGACAAATTAATGGAACAAGCGGTTATGAAGAAGCTGCTGCGCAAGGCATTGTGGCCGGTATCAATGCGGTCTGTTTCTTGCGTGACGAAGCGCCCGTCGTCATTCGCCGCGATCAAGGATATATCGGTGTTCTTCTCGATGATCTCACGACCAAAGGTTCCATGGAACCTTATCGCATGTTTACCTCTCGCGCGGAATATCGTCTCCTGCTTCGCGAAGATAATGCTGATCTCCGTTTGACGCCGCTTGGAAAATCGTTGGGACTTATTTCTGATGATCGTTGGAATAAGTTTTGTGAAAAGAAAAAAGAAATTGAGTCGCTCGTTGCGTATTGTAAGAAGACACGCACAAAAGAAGGAGTAACACTTGCTGATTTGTTGAAACGACCAGAAATGAGTTTCAGCACGTCATCCCTGCGAAAGCAGGGATCTTCTGATATTCATGAGATTCCCGCTTTCGCGGGAATGACAACAATTCCAGCCGAAATTGCAGAACAAATCGAAATCCAAATCAAGTATGAAGGATACATTCAAGCCCAGGATTTGCGCGCACGAAAAATGCGGGAACTCGAGGACTGCGTCCTTCCGGCAAGTATCGATTATGCGGCACTTTCCGGTCTCTCTGCAGAAGTCGTCGAAAAACTTTCGCGTTTTCGTCCTGCAACGCTTGGTCAAGCCTCGCGTATCTCCGGTATTACTCCTGCCGCGATTTCGATTTTGATGGTTTTACTTGCCAGAAGATAAATCTTAAACCGTTGTGAGTTTTGTCAAATGTGGCGTATTCCATTCACACACAAGTTTCGAACGTTTCTTCGAAACGCCTTTTTTCAAAACACTTCCTGCAACCAGAGGAAGAGAGACGCTCGGTTCCACAAAGGCCATGCAGTGTGTTGCTTGCTTACTCACCTTTCCCCAACTTGTGGCTTCGGAAAGGGTTGAACCGGAAAGCCCACCCCAATGCGGTGAATCGGTTGTCAGTTGAATTGCATAACGATGGCCACCCGTATCGATGCCAAAAATATAGGACATGACGACCGAATCATTAATGAAATTTTTTGGAACACCCCCTGCAATATAGACGGCAGCTGTACATTTTGATTTCACCACAAGCTGTGTCAGTTCGAAGTTATCTCGAATGGAATCAATCACCACGCCAGATCGTTTTTCTTGCAGGCAACGATAATAGTGATCGGTCAGTCCAATACCGATTGATGAATCATTGAGCGCTGGCGAGAAAACAGGAACGCCGTGCTTTGCAGCAGTTGCGAGAATAGACTGATCATCATCAACTGCGCTACCAAGTTCATAGAGAAATTGACGACTTGAGTAGAGACCCGGCGTAAGCCGGTCGGCGAAATATCCGACCGAACAGTCGAGTCTCCAAAAGCGATCTTCATCGACGTAGGTATCATAAATACGATCGATGTAGAGATCGCGCAGGACTTTATCATCAGCGTCTGGATTTCCGACAGCATGCGGAAACCCCTGCGCTTGATAGAGATCTTGATATAAAATCGCTCCGGTGGAAACCACCGCATCGACCATGCGATGTGCAATCATATCGCGAATGACCTTGCGCAGTCCCGCAGCAATGAGAGGACCCGCAAGACCAAGTAAAATCGTGGGACGTTCGGAATCGGTCAGCATCATTTCATAGACTTCAGCGCACTTCCCAATATTGCGCGCTTGAATGGAGGTATTGCCATATGCTTTGACAAGATCTGGAAGGCTGTTAATTTTTTCGATGTCGATCTGTTCGACGCGTTTTTCAAACAGCTCACTCTTTTCTTTTTTCTGTTCTGGAGTCAGTTCGGGAAAATCGAGTCCGCCCGGTTTTTGGAGATATTCAAAGCGTGGTTTCGTGGTCATGATTTATTCTCCCTCGTTTTCAATTTCTTTTAATTGTTCAAGCACCCAGTCATATATTTTAGCTTCAACCGTAATCGGTGAGCGTTTCGGTTTATAGCGTTTTCGAATGACCTCGACAAGTTTTCCAAATTGGCCGTTCACCTGCTTTAAATCAGGTTCTGCGAGTTTATCCCATTTCTGGAGAATTCGCGGTTTGAGTATCTCCCAGCTCGCTTCTAATCGATTTGGCATGGCCATGAAAATCCCTCTAGCTTTTCATCTGAAAGAGATCAAGTCTCGTTTATTTTCCAAACTGATTCACATTTTCTCTCGGGGCACGGACGCTGCGGTTACGCTCCGCGCGTCCTCTGTTTCCGTCGGCGCATTTTTTATTGCATTGATGCGCCTCCCTCAAAGGTCCCCTGCGAGAAAATCTTCACCAGTTTGGTCCTGTATACAAAGCTTGATGTTTGGAGAAGTTAAAAATACAATAATGTCATGCGTATTTCTTTTTTTCTTTTTTTCTTCCTCTTTCTTTTCTCTTGCGATGACGACAAAGATCCAAATCGCATTTTTTTCAATGATCCTGTGGTCGATCCACTTCTCAATATTCCTGCAGAGAAACAGATCAACTTTTCTTTGTCAGGAAACATAAGTTGTCAGCAGTGTAACGAAGGGGCTTTTAAACCAGACGTTCTTTTTCTGGAGATCACACCCAAGGATCATCCCATCCATACGATTGTTCAAACAACTGTGAGCGGTACGGGACCATTTTTATTAGAAAAAATTCGGTATGCAAAAGAGACGCGGCTTCGCGTGTACGGAAAGCTCGTTGCTGACAGTCTTTCGCAGGTACCGCATTCCCTTGAAGGTGTCGTGGAAGTGAAAACTCCTGAAGATGACAATGGAGTTGTTGCTTTTACGATCGTGTTTCCGTCAAAAAATCCGGAATAATTATAATCGTTGGTCTGCGTTTTTCGTCACATGTCGTGATGTTGCGGCTGCGAGCGCAAGATCTTTGCCGACACTCCACGCGCTTCCAGGAAATTTGTGGCAGGCGCGCATGACATCTTCAAATGCAGTCACAAAACGATCAACATGACTTTGCGTGATGATAAGTGGCGGCAAGAGTTTGACGATATCGACATTGTGTCCCGCGACTTGCGTCAGAATGCGATGATCACGCATGAGCGGTACAACAATCATTTGTCCAAAGAGCGATTGATTCACCGCATGCACCAGTTTCCATCCCGCGCGGAGCGAAAAACTCTTTGGCTCGCCAAATTCAATGGCATTCATGAGTCCCAGCCCGCGCACGTCCCGGATCATTTCAAAACGGGGCATCAGTGAACGAAGGCCCTCCATGAGCTTTGTTCCCATAGCTTGCGCTTGATCGATGATGTTTTCTTCTTCCATCGTTTGGAGTGTGGCAAGGCCTGCTACCATGGCAAGAGAGTTTCGACTAAACGTACTTGAATGAACCACGCACTCTTCCATGTTTCGAAACACCGACTCATAGATTTTTTTCGTGTAGCAAATAGCGCCCACAGGAATAAATCCACCTGATAAACCTTTCGCGACCGTGACGATGTCGGGCTCAAGACCAAAGTGATGATGTGCAAACCATTTGCCGGTGCGGCCAAATCCGGTCTGCACTTCGTCGAGAATAAAAAGTGCGCTATATGCATGACAGAGCGCTTGGGCTTCAACATAATACTGAGGATTGCCAATATAAACACCCTTCCCCTGAATTGGTTCGATGATAAATGCCGCGACATCCCCCTTTTTAAGCTCTGTTTTTAACGATTCAATATCATTGAGAGGAATGGTTTGACTCGGAAGAAGATTTCCAAAATCGCGACGAAAAGAATCGCAACCATTGAGGGATAGCGATCCGGTCGAGAGTCCATGAAAAGCCTGTGTGAGATAGAGAATGCGTTCGCGTCCGGTTGTACGTCGCGCAAATTTAATCGCTCCTTCGACCGCTTCGGTTCCTGAGTTCGTGAAAAAGACACGTTCGACTTTTCCGCCAACTTTTTGCAAAAGCTGTTGCGCGAGCAGACCCGCAAGAAGTGGAGTATCCATCTGGACCATGCTGGGGAGATCAGCGTCGAGAGCATCCTGGAGCGCTTGTTTGATTTTCGGATGATTACGTCCAATATTAAAAACACCGTAGCCTGAGAGGAAATCGAGAAACTCGTTTCCTTCCGCATCATATAAAGAGGCTCCTTCAGCCCTTATATAATGATGCGAAAACCCGATCGTTTGGAGCACTCGTGCGAGTTGGGGATTGACGTATTCTGCGAAGAGATCAAAGCCCTGACCGGCCTTTTCGGCTAATAATTTCTGAAGGTGAAAACTCATGGACGCCAAACCTACTGATTTTCAGCGCTTTTCGTCAAGCGGCATCTTTGTTCTTTTATGCCAACATTTTCAGAAATGACGCGGCACTGATAAGGTCAACTTGTATCCCAGCTTTGAGGTGACTCCGTGACCTTATCGGATTGGCGATAAGTTGGAATGCGCGAGCTGTCTTCAATTTGTCGGCAAAATAAAAAAGAGCCGGATGAGGATCATCAGAACTGTTTTTGCATTCTATAAGGAGATACGGTTTTCGCTCCTTGCAAATAAGAAAATCGACTTCCCTCTTTTCCTTATCGCGGATGTAGTGAAGTGTCAGACGATCTAGTCCAAGATCGTTCACATACGAGACATATTTCAAGAGATGAACTGCAACCAGATTTTCAAAGCGACTTCCTTCATCTTTAACTTCGGTCCAATCCCAGAGATACCACTTCGCTTCTTTTTTGATGAGACGCGAAAGCCGTGATGAATAGGGATAAAGCGTGAAACCATAAAAAGTTCTCTCAAGAAGGGCAAGCCAGTGTTTCACGGTATTGAAATGCACTTCGAGATCTTCCCGAAGGTTGTTTAAAGAAAGAGGCGATCCGACGCGATGAGGAAGGAGAAACATAAGCTGTTCCACCAAAGCGAGATTTCGCAAATGTTCTGTGGCTGCCAAATCCTGATTGAGAAGACGTTCAAGTCGTGTGGTTCGCCACTGAGAAAGAAACTGCTCGTTTGCCTGAAAATAGGGTTCAGGAAATCCACTGAAAGAGAGCAATCTCTCAAAGAAAGTTTGATCTTCTGGTAAGCTTTCTGCAAAAGAATGACGAAACAGATCGTCTGCAGATAAAGGCTTGGGATTTCCATTGAACGCGAGTTCTGCAACGGACAAGGGACAGAGATGATAGGTAAAGCTCCTTCCAAGGAGTGAATCTTGTCCTTTGCGATAGACGTTGAGTCCAGCGCTTCCTGTCACGATCCAGTGGGTCTGTGGTTCATACAGATCAAAGAGGCCCTTAAGCGTGTTTTTCCATCGCGGATATTTATGAATTTCATCAAAGACGATGATCTGTTGTTCTGGCTGGTTGAGTCTCATTTTTCCAGGAAAGATCGAGGTTGAAAGAAGTTTTCGGTGATCTGCCAGATCCCAATTAAAATAGTTCACTCCATCTACCACAGAGGAGAGCATTTTTTTGGCAAGAGTTGTTTTCCCGACCTGTCGCGGTCCCACCAGAAAAACCATTTGGCGCAGTCGGGTTAAATGATCACGGATGGCATTTTCCAGATATCGTGTTTGCACGTTGAGAAGGTTCTCACCAAGGTGCAAAACAGTCAAGACTTTTTTGCAGTTCACTGAGAGGAAAATATCAAAAAACCCTGCAACTTTTTTAGAAAAGGTGCGAAGAGATAAGTGGATGCGTCGTTATCAATAGTTGTTACCAATAACTAACGGTCAGTTATTGGTAAATCTTACGAAAGGTTGTTATGGAGTTTTTTGGATGTAATGAGCTTGGAAGTAGAGCAGCAGCTTTTTTTCGAGGAGATGCAATCCCTTCGAAAGTGGCTATGCAAACGTGGCTGCATGTTTTTGCTCCGGATATTCAATTAGAAAGAACAAGTCAGGAAGAACAGAACAATTGGAAAGGTTGTGCTAAAGGCTGTGTTTTAGAGCAGGTCGATATTACACATTATTATGACTATGTACCCCATTCAAAACTCGCAATCGAAACGAGAGTACCGGTTGTAAGTAGATTCTGTGAGTTAGCGGAATATCAAGAAAGTGACGAAGTATCTCGTTCTTATCAATTTATTGAAACCAGATGGAGAGGTTTTTCAGACCAAAACGGAAGCTGGCAATGGCCGTGGGAAAGTATCAGATTTGATGTTGGAGATACGACGTATATCAGTCGAGGTAATTTTAGCTTACAAGAACAACTTGACGCACGTTTTTCGGGAGGATCGGCGGTTTATAAGTTCAATATTTCTCATGTTCATGAAAACGTCTTTGATAAGATGGGTATTACCCATTTTCTCTCTCTTCAATTAAGTGAGCTTCCTGAAGTAAGAGCGGGATCTGAAGAAAAAAAGAAAATTGCAGAAAATCCAGACAGCGAAATACGGTATTCACATGCAGTTCGCTCCGCATTTGAAACTTATTTTGTAACAGATCAATCTTCAAATACAGATTGGGTTAGCGCCGTCCTCGATCTTTGGACCCCAGGGGATTTGGATGGAGATGGAGAATCGTATGATCCTGAAGATGAAATAGTTATCACTGACACTCTTTCCAGTTGGCTCGATAAGAAAATAGACGACCGCGTATCTCATCGCTCACACATTTTTCTTCTTTCAGTCCTTCTTATGAATTGGAATCTCAAGGCTGGACGCCACCATTGGCAGTCTACAACAAGACGAGCTGATGCTGCGGCATATATTGAGGCTGCAGGCTCATTTTTAGGTTCTTTGGAAGGAACGGCTAGTTCTGCTGATGAAGGTGCATTATTGGCGCACTTGAGCACGACTTTAAATCAGACAAGAGCAAGTAAGGAACTTTTAAGTGGAGAAGGAACTGCAGCAACATCTTCGGTAGCAGCAGATCGAGCGCAAGGACCTAAAGATATAAAAAGACCAAAACGCGGACGCAAAATAAATTTAGCAGCTGAAGCGAGAGCAACCGCAGCACTCGAAGAAGAACAGCGAAAGGCACGAGAAGCAAGAGAGGCAGCAGCACAGGCCGAAGCAGATGCTTTAGCACAACAAAAAGAAGCGGATGATGCGGCTGCTGCGCTTGAAGCCGACCAAGCTCGATTAGCAGCAGATGCTGCACGACAAGCGGAAGAAGAAGCTGCGCAGAAAAAAAGAGAAGAAGAGGCTCGTCGTCGGGAAGAGGAAGAAAGACTTAAAAGCTGTGCTGCAAAATGGGATTGTAAATATCCCTCAGATATGAATGCCTGGACATTAAAAAAAGGAGAAAGATTGTGTACCGTAAAAGAACTTGAGGAACGATGCCCACCCCCCTCGAAATGATGAGGCTTTATTTTTGCCTCTTCCTGGTTGAATCTGATCTAATTTATTGAAATATAAAGATAAAATAAATTTCGAAGATACGATTTTTCGGTTTTTTTATTCCATTCTTTTCATTTTCGGTTTTCGCTTGAAAAATCACACAACTTTTTTTTCAAATCCGCGAAGAGATGGATGAAGGACGCAGGATTCAAAAATGGGGATTATCATGAGAGTGGAGGATCGATATGTTTTCTGCTGGCGAACTGTCAAAAAATCTTACAAGTCTTAAAAGAGTTATTGAGGAGGGTCTCTGTAAGCCAGAAATCATGACTGGGAGTGGTAACCTCCAAGTTGAATGTGATAAATTTATAGAAAAAGTTATTGAGAAGGGGAAAGAATTTCCAGCAGATTCAAAAGCAGAAGATGCCTATGTTGAGACGATTGCTTTTGGTGTGACGTATCTCAGAGCTCATTTAAAAGGACAATCTGATCCAAGGGCGGGTGCGATTGCAGCGCTTAAAGATGGAAATGTGTCCAGTTATGCTTTGGAAAAACCATTTACTGATGCCAAGCAAAATGAATATGAAACTGCAGATAAATTTATTGAAGGCGCAGTTGCAGCTGGATACGGTGCGAATACAGATTATATTCGTCTCCCCTTTGGCGGACGACTTATGCCAAGCAATTTATATCTGACCATTGGCTCGCGCAGTGATGAGACAAAACCATTCCTCCCTACATTTGCAGGAGGGGGGAGTGTAGATATCAGTTGGTTATTCTTGGATGAGCAACTCACCATTACCCCTCTTTCCATTTCATTGGAGGGTTCATATGGAGCAGCCAAACAATTTTTGCCTCCTGCACAAGAAACATCCATTGCTTTAGTTGCACTTGATGATCCTTTTGATGACAAAGGTGGAAGAAAAGCTAGTTTCGCCGGAGACTTAAGTATTTCTGCAGCATTGAGATATATTTTTTGGAAGGAAAAAGCGCAGAAAGAGACCGTCAATGAATTTGAGGTTGATGCAGGAATTTTGTCGGCAACACTGGGGATTTTGGATATCCGATATGGAAAAGGAGTTTCTCTGGATGTGGTTACAGATGGTTTTGGACGTGTTGGGAGTGGAAAAGGTTTTGGATTAACAGTTGGCAGTGCATTTGATTTTCTTAAACTTGGAGGATCTCTTGCTGGTGGTGTTGCAACCAAAACATATGCTCTGGATCTTTTGGCCATTGGCAATCCATCTGAAGAAGCAGCCTTGGTTGATTTTGGAGGTTTTGGTGGAGGTTTTGCCGTTGGAGCTTGGTTTGCTCCTTTGGCAAGAGACGACTTTTTCAAGAAAAAATTGTTAACGCTGAATCTTCAATATGATTTGAATACATCCAGTATTACACCTGAAGACCAACCAACAACTTCAGTGCTTAATCATAACCTTGAAAGTTGGATTAAAATTCAACCGGATGATGATTGGATGATAGCGCCTTTATATCGTCTTTCCTTTATTGATAGTCGAGAAGGGTTCATTCAGCATGTTGCTGGTCTTGCCGTTGCTTATGACTGGTTTAAGGCAACATTGACTGTCGGTGATAAGTCAGGAGTGGTGGAACTTGGCCCTGATCCAGATGCTCCAGGAAGTTCGCTTTCAAACTTGCAAAATCCAGGATCTCGCATTCGTCATGAAGTGGCACAAACGGGAGTATCCTTAAATCTGGCTGCGAGATGGAAAAATATTAGTAACAGTATGTGGACGGCTCGCTTCTCCGTGATGCCGTATTTGGCAGGAGACGGTTTTAGCGGCATGGATTTCGGACTTATCACTGCTTTGCGTGTCATTGGAAACGATCCAACTCCAGGACCTTATTAATGAGGAGAGAAAGACCTATGAAGAAGAAATATTGGAAACAAATTGGAATTATGGCGGCAGCGCTTGTCATAAGCGCCTGTAGCGATGGTGCGCTCAAAGTAGCGCCCCCTTCTCCGGCACTCACTCCGCCTGCTCCGATCATTCTCGATTTCTCCGCGGATAAAACCGAGATCTCTGAAGATGGGTCGGTGACGCTGAACTACGAAGTTGCCGGCGCTGATACCGTCACGATTTCTGGAACAGGAACTGTGTCGGGAGCCTATAGCTATGCTGGCGAGCCGATGACAGAACTGAAAGGTTCGGTCACAATCGATGGCATTACCGAAACTTCAGAATTTGTGCTGACAGCAACGAAGGCTCTTCCGGTTGAAGATGAAAACGCCGCAGGCGAAGGTGAAGAAGTCAAAGCTGTGAAACGAATCTTGAAAGATCTTCCCGTTGTCCCGGCCGCAGGCCCTGAAGGTGTAGCAGAACCTGTAGAAAACCCAGTCGAGGACGAAGTCCTTCCAGAACTTACGACTACCGCAACCCTCACGATTACCGTCGTTCCAAAAGTTGAGATTAAAGTTGAACTGACAGCAGAGCCAGCTGAAGTGCGCCGTGGTGAATATGCGCTGCTTCGTTGGAACGTTGAGCCGATTGATGTTTCGATAAGTATCAAAGCGAGTAATGGCGAAAATGTGATGGCACTGAGCGATTGCGAAGGGGATGTCATTGCCAATTACCGAGACTTTTTATCAACCGAAATCGGCGCTGATCAAGCGATCCCGGCCGTCGGTTGTGCAGTCGTAAGCCCTGAAGCTCCTGAAACCACGTATACGCTCGATGCTGTGGATGCGAATGGAAACAAAGGCTCTCTCCCCGTGACGGTGAAGGTGGATGAAAAAACATCGCGCCTTCAGGCTGAAATCATGGCGAGCCAAAAAGTGGTTGATCGTGGAGCAGAAGTTGAAATTAGTTGGAATGTCTCTCCTGAAGATGCGGTCATTACCATTGTTGCCGAAGGAAAATCTGATTGTCGCAATGAACTTCCTGTTGATCGAAACGACGTTCCATCAGGAAGTGTCGGTTGCATCATCAATGGTGTCACCGCTTTTACACTTACAGCTGAGATCGATGGTGAAACTTTTGAGGCAAGTGTCCTTGTTTTGGTTCAAGGTGGAGTTGCAAGTGCCCTTCAAATTCAAGCGACCCCTTGGGCTTTTGTGGGAGAGACCATTCCTCTCACCATTGCTCCTGCCCCAGGAAACAGCGCATCAGGGATCGACAAAATTTTGATTAATGGAGTCGAGCTCAGTCAAGGGATGAGCGATACAGGAGTGACGACGACGGCGACTGTCACCGCAACTGGTGTCACGGTTGAACTCTTTGCCGGTGGTGTAGAAACTCCCACTGTCTATACTCCAGTGCACGCAGTTCAGCTAAGTGCACAGTCTTTTTCGGCTGAGGGCATTTCGCAGAGTCGCGCTCTCGTCGATCCTGCAGACTCTGAAACCCTGCTCGTGGGGCTCGATCAAAATGGATATGCAAAAGGGATTGCCAAGATTGCAAAGGTAGCGCCAAGCGGTACGAGTTACATGGAACTGAAATTTGCTGAATTGATCATGGGATCTGAAGGATTGGATTCCTATAAAGCGTCGTTAAGTTCTTTCTTCGAAAAATCAGTGAAAACTTTTCCCGTGAGCGCAATCGCAGTTCAGAAAAACGGACGACTTATCGCAGCGACGACGGGTCTTATTGCTTATAAAGAAAAAGAAGATTTCAAAACGTTGGATATTCTTGTCGAAGGAAGTTGGGAAGGGAAACCTTACGCAGGAAGTCATCCGAGTTGTTTTGGAAAAAAACAGACAGGAATTAAAGGAGATGCAGATCGTACGGAGCTTGCCTTTATGAGACAGGTTTGTGATCTCATGGCACTTGGAGAGGATCGTTTGATTGTTGCGACCGATTACGGTGCTTTTACACTTCCCAGTGTGAGCGCTTATCTCAAAGATAAGAAAAAGAATCCGTATTGTGGACATCCAACAAGTAAATGTCATCCTTCAAATGCAACTTTTAAAATGGTCGTGAGCGACCTCGAAGTCGTTGGCGATACAACTGATACCGCAACAGTATTAGCTGCAACCTCAAGTGGTGTCTATCAAAGTACCGATGGTGGAATGACATGGGAAGCGTTTGGAACGATTGGCCAAGAGAGCTTCGCTCTTTCCTACGATAAGACACGTAATGTTGTTTATGCAGGCACCAAAGCTGGTGTCTATGTTCGTGCGATGAACGGTGGCGATTGGGTCCAAAAGGGGCTTTCAGATACAGCGGTGATTGCGCTGACAGTTGATGGCGTCACGCCGGGAATTGAAAGCACACTTCTTGCCGGAACCAAAACAGGCGCCAAGATAAGTCGCGATAGCGGAGTGACCTGGTCTGATATTCCGGTTCCAGGCATGAAAGACAAAGGTGAAGTGCGAAGTGTGTTGATTCAGGCGAACGAAAAAGAAGGTGTCATCGATTATCGTCTGAGTGTTGGAGGTGAAAGCGGTGGAGCGCTTGCAAAACTTTCTGTTGCTCCCATGATGTCACCAACACCATCTTCTTCTGAAGAAGAATCTCCTCAAGAAGAGACACAAGAAGTTACAGAGTAATTCTCTAAAAACCTCTTTCAAAATGTTTTAATGATTGCGGGTCCTGCTGCCTGCGGCATTCCGGAGTCTCCGCGAATATGCGAAGACATCCGAAATAGCCTCCGGCATCACCCGCAAGTAATTATCTCTTTTGAAAGAGGTTTTGAATTGTCACTGGTGTTTTTTTCTCTTTTTTGCCAAACAATCTTTAGAAAACGTCTCTCGGAGGCGTTGTCTTGCTACGGCAAAAATCCTCAGACGCCGGATTTTTGCCTGCGCTTCAGCCTGCTGGGTATTGAGGCTTCGTTTCCAGCGTCTGAAGACGCCGCTCGACAAACGCCTCCTGCGGCCTTTTCTGATTAAAAACTGTTTTGAAATAATTCACGAGGGGGAATATGAAAAATTTTTGGTGCGTTCTTGGGATCTCTTGCTTTCTTCTTTCATCGCTTCCGGCCTTTGCCGATCAGAGCAAACTCGATTTGATGCTTCACGATGTTGCCAAAGAGCCTTCGCAGGCGGCATCAAAAGCCATGCTTTCGAAATCAGTTTCTCCTGAAGGCATTTCACTCCTCGAAGTTTTAGTTCAATCTCATGATACGGATCTCACGGCAGTAGCCATTGAAAATGTTGGAGGTGAAGTTCGAGCCATGGCAGGTGACATCATGGTCGTCGCCGTTCCATCTGATTTTCTCCCAACACTTTCTGATCGTGAAGAGGTTCGTTTTATCGAAGCCTCCAAGCCGATGACCTCAAAAATGAACACTGCCCGTGCCATGACGAATGTCGATGACGTGCAGGGAGGATCTGTCGGAGGGACAGCTTATACGGGAAGTGAGGTCATTGTGGGGGTGATCGACGATGGGCTCGATTACGGTCATCCCGACCTTCTTGGAAGTGATGGAAAAACGCGAGTTCAATATCTAAAGCAGCGAAAAACTGATGGAACCTTTGCGATTTGTGTCAAATCAGAGATTGATGATGCAAGCTGTGCGATTACCGATCGCGGCCAAGGAACCACCCACGGAACGCATGTGACCTCCATCGCAGCCGGAGCTGATAGCACCTATAAGGGAATGGCGCCTGACGCCGATATTTTCTTTATTTTTAATAGCGCTGCGGATGCTGAAACAAGTGGAAGCACCACCGATGTCACGACATTTTCAGGAGCGATAGTCACTGGCGTTACGGATCTCTTTCAAGGAGCCACACTTCTGAACAAACCAATTGTGGTGAATCTTTCTCTGGGAACTTCGCTTGGCGCTCATGATGATACTTCGCTTCTCGAGCAAGGCTTGAATAATCTGGTGGGAAGCGCTGGTCGTATTATTGTCAACGCTGCTGGGAACGAAAACGTCAATGCCCTGGTGCTCGGAAGTAACGCGGGTGGTATTCATGCCGATGTCGATGTTGCTTCAGGAGACAGTCGAGCATGGCGATTTGCGATTATTAGCAGCAGTATTTCCAGTTTTGGTGGAGCGACGGTTGATGCATGGTTTACATCGGGCGACAGCTGCACGATCGAAGGTCGCGCTTATACGGCTTCATCGAGTAGTGCAACGACAAGCGCTACCGTGGTGGTAGGTCCAAAAGCAGTCACATCAGACAGTGCAGCATCAGCCAACACTTCCAATGACGGCACAGCAGAGCTGAGCCTTGCTGTCGATGCATCGGACACGAATAACAGTCGACCGCACGTTCAGATTACGGTGGGGCCTGCAACATCAGGCGGCAGCTTTTCATCTATCGTCGGAAACGGATCTACGAGCGGATATGTTTTTGATGTGGTGATTCGCGGCGATTGTGCGGGGAGCATGTGGCTCTATCCGGATCAAACCACGATTCTCGATTTTTTAACCAATATTGATGGAAACCTCGTGAGCGGATCAAATAGCTATCAACTCTCCGATGGAGATTCGAATAAAACAATGACGATTCCCGGAACCGCATCAGGTGTGATTACTGCGGGAAGTGTCATGGAGACGACAACCACCTGGACCGATGCCAATGGCACCTCACATGATCAAACCAATATTAATGATGATGGAACAGGGGGCACTGCTGGGCAAGTTTCTCTTTTTTCAAGTCTCGGACCGACAGGTGAAATTTCTTCCTCTCGTGCAAAACCTGATGTGGTCGCTCCTGGAGAGCCGATTGTGGCTGCTCTTGCGCGTGGCGCAAGCGTCAGTAATTCTGGAAAAGCGGATAGTACTCATTTTAAACTTGAGGGAACCTCGATGTCTTCGCCGCATGTGGCCGGCGTGGTTGCTTTGCTCCTTCAGTACAACAACACGCTTACCGCCAGTCAAATGAAGAGTCTGTTGAAAACAAATGCGACTGCTATTTCGGGAGCTTCGGCGAATGCTGCTGGAAGCGGGATTGTTAATGCGGAAGCAGCTTTTAACGGGACTTCAAATGACACCTCTTCTTTTAGTGGGACGCGCGATGTTGCCACCAGCGATGTGAATAGTACTGGTTTTAAATCGAGCTCGACGAGTTCATCGTCTTCGAAATCTGGTTGTGGACTTATCGCTGGAAACAATATTGTCGGTGGGATCAATATCGTCATTATGTTGTTGCCGCTTGGTATTTGGATGCGGTGGCGACGTCGATTTACTCAATCAAACTGACAAGGATTTTCTCGCAGGGGGCCTTTGACTGAGGCGCGTCAATGCAATTTAAAAGATCGCGCCGATGGAAACAGAAGACGCGAGGAGCATAACCGCAGCGTCTGTACCCCGAGAGAAAATGCGCAGTCAGTTTGATGAGACAGTTTTCTATTGATCCCCCTTCCTCTTTCTGATTCTGTCGACTTCCTATGAACGGACGAGAACGATTTTTACGGGCTTGCCGGTGTGAAGAGGTCGATCGTCCTCCGGTATGGCTTATGCGTCAGGCAGGTCGATATCTTCCCGAATATCGAGATCTCCGAGGAAAATATTCTTTTCTGGAAGCCTGTCGCAATGTCGATGTCATTCAAGAAATTTCACTTCAACCTTGGCGACGTTTTCAGATGGATGCGGTCATTGTTTTTGCCGATATCCTTCTTCCAGTGGCGACGATGGGACCGAAGCTTACGTTCGAAGCAGGACACGGTCCTCAATTTTCCTTTCCCATTCGTTCGCTCAAAGACGTTGAAAATCTGGCAACCTCCTCAGCAAAAAGAACGTTGGAGCCAACACTTACTGCATTGGAACATCTTCGGAGTGAATTAAAAGGGGGCGCAGCCCTCATCGGTTTTGTTGGGGCTCCCTGGACCATTGCCGCGTATATGGTTGAAGGAGGGAGTGGGGAGTTCTCTCGTATGTTGAAACTTGCCGAAGAAGAACCAAAAACAGTTGAAATGTTGATCGAAAAAATCACCGATATTTTAGTCATCGCGGTAAAAGAACAGGTACGATCTGGCGCTGATCTGATTCAAATTTTCGATAGTTGGGGTGGCCTGCTTTCGCAGGATTTCTATAAACGTTTTTCGCTTCCTTCCATCACACGACTTATCGATGTCATTCATGATGAAGGGGGTCTGGCGACTCATTTTGTGCGCGACAGTGAACATCTTCTTCCCCTCATGCTGACGGGGAATGCAGATGTGATCAGCATTGGACCGGATACACATTTGAGAGAAGCGTTGGAATTTGCGAAGGGGAAAAAAGCGATTCAAGGAAATTTGAATCCTGAAAAATTACTTCTTCCTCCTCATCTGGTCTGCGAGGAAACAACAGAGATGCTACAAGCAGCTCAAGGTTTTCGTGGGTACATTGCGAATTTAGGTCACGGTGTGTTGCCGACAACGAAGCCAGAAAGTGTCGGAGCATTTGTGGGAACAGTAGCTGGCCAAACTGGTGAAGGTTTTCTCGCAGGGGGCCTTTGACTGAGGCGCGTCAATGCCATCTCAAAGATCGCGCCGATGGAAACAGAAGACGCGAGGAGCATAACCGCAGCGTCTGTACCCCGAGAGAAAATGTGAACCAGTTTGGAGAGATAAAACACAATGAAATCATTCGAAACTATCATTGATGGGACACATGTGGAGCTTACGTCTGAGCTCATTGCAAAGTATGATCTGTCGCTGCCGCGATATACGAGCTATCCGACCGCTCCTGTCTGGCGCGATGATATAGGTGCATCTGAGTACGCAGAAGCTTTAACTCATCTGAAAGGGACGCAGTCGCTCTATGTGCATCTCCCCTTCTGTGCGGAACGATGTACGTTTTGTGCCTGTAATGTGGTGATTACGAAACGGCGAGAAGTAGTGGATCCTTATCTCGCATCTCTTCAACAAGAAATGGAACTCATCACACGTTCTTCAGGAAACGAGCGCCAGCTCGTTGTGGATCAACTTCATTTGGGAGGTGGGACTCCGACCTATTTGAATTCGGATGAAATGAAACGTTTGATGGACATGATTCGACAACATTTTTCATTCACGGATCAAGCGGAAATCAGCATTGAAGCTGATCCGAGATGGGTGAATGAAGAAAAAATGGGGACGCTCCGTGAGCTTGGATTTAACCGTATCAGTTTCGGAGTGCAGGATGTCGATCCGCAAGTACAGCATGCCATCAATCGCATTCAACCCATGGAGCTTGTGCAGCGACAAATAGAAATGGCGCGCAGTGTCGGATTTCGGGGAATCAATACTGATCTGATCTATGGTCTTCCGTTGCAAACAGCGTCAAGCTGGAAAAAAACGCTTGAAGCGGTGAAAGCATTGAATCCGGATCGAATTGCCCTTTTCAGTTTTGCGCATGTTCCGTGGCTGCATGCTCATCATCGAACGATTGAACTCTCAACGCTTCCCACCCCACCGCAAAAAATCTCCTTTTTTCTCGAAGCCATCGAACAGTTTGGAAATTTCGGATACGAATTTATCGGTATGGATCATTTTGCAAAGCCAGAGGATGAACTCTCCATCGCCAAGAAACAGCGCCAGCTGCATCGGAATTTTCAAGGATATACGACAAAAGAGGGACTCGATCTCATCGGGATGGGAGTGAGTGCGATTGGAAAAGTAGGGGGAACGTTTCTTCAAAATGATCGAAAACTCGCCTCCTATCAACGGCGCATCATGCAAGGAGAGCTTGCGACGACCAAAGGGTGGAGGTTAACCGAAGAAGATCAACGACGTCATTGGGTGATTTCTCGTCTCTTTTGTCATCAACGAGTTTTGAAACAAGAGTTTCAGGAAGCATGGCAGGAAAATTTTGACATTCATTTTGCCCGTGAACTTCATGAACTCGAATCTTTCCAAAAAGATGGTCTCGTCTCTTGTGACAATCATGAAATTGCAGTAACACCGTTAGGACGACTTTTTATTCGCAACATCGGAGCAGTTTTTGATGCCTATCTGAAAACCGGAGAGGGAAAATTTTCAAAAGCAGTTTGATCACCATGATGCATGAAACCAAAGTCGAAATGAATGAAGCTCCATCCAAACGGCGTGTGATTGTTGTGGGAGCTGGGATTGCTGGTCTTGCCACTGCCTATTATCTTCGAAAACATGGAGTCGATGTTAAAATTTTTGAGCGTGGGAAAGCGGTTGGGGGACTCATTCGTACCACACTCGAAAAAGAACGATATCTCGTTGAACATGGACCTATCGCTTTTCCTTCAAACGAAGAGACGCTCATTAAACTCGCTCGTGAACTTTCTGTGGATACCCAACTTGTTTCAAGTCCGGCATCTTGTCAGAAAAGGTATGTGCTTCGTCATGGCAAGCTCGTTGCTCTCCCTTTGGGACTTCAAAGTTTTTTGACGACAAGGGCTTTAAGTTTTACCGGAAAACTTAGGCTTTTAGCAGAACCTTGGATTTCTCCTTGCACTGAAGAGGAAGAATCGATTGCCTCTTTTGTGCGTCGTCGTGCGGGAAATGAAGTTCTCGAGAGACTTCTCGATCCTCTGGTTTCAGGTATTTATGCGGGAGATCCGGAACAACTCTCGATGCGAAGTGTTTTTCCCCATACCATGGAGCTCGAAGAAGAATATGGTTCAGTGCTGAAAGGAATGATCAAAACCAGAAAAAACACCCAGAAAAGAGCGAAAACTCTCAGTTCCTTTCGATGGGGTATGGGAACGATACCCGCGCGTCTCGAAGAGGTCCTTCGACGTGAATTACAATTGCAGACAACGGTAGATTCCGTTGAACGTTTACCTCAAGGTTCTCTTTCTATTCGGCTAGAAGCGCCGCGTCGCACGTTCGAAGCCGATGCGGTTGTCCTTGCAACTCCTGCGTGGGTGACTGCAAGGCTCGTGGCATCGGTGGCTCCAGGCATGACCTCTCCGCTTGTCGGTATTCCCTATGTTTCCCTTGTCGTGGTAACGACCGCTTTTAAACGCGATCAAGTTCCACATAAATTGGATGGTTTTGGATGTCTCATTCCTCGGTGTGAAAGGGTGCGCATGTTAGGATCGATTTGGTCGTCCACTCTTTTTTCCGGTCGAGCGGCTTCTGATGAAGTCCTTTTTACGAATTTCATTGGTGGCGCGTTAGATTCCACAGCTATTGAATTAGAAGATCACGAAATTCTTTCGCATATTTCAGATGGCCTGGAGAAAACGGTTGGGGTGATGAATGTCCCGACATTTGTTTCGATTCGTCGTCGCGAACAGGCGCTTCCGCAATATGTGCTTGGACATCAAAAGCGAATTGACGATATCGTGAGTGAAGCGTCAAGAGTTCCAGGACTTTTTTTAACCGGAAACTATTTTTCGCATGTCTCAGTTCCGGGAACCATTGAACATGCACGAACAACTGCTGATCGTGTCCTGAAGTTTTTTGGGATGCGATCTATTCTGAAAACATAATCCGCTCATGCTGAGCTCGTCGAAGCATGAATTACCCTTCGACAGGCTCAGGGTGAACGGTTTGCGAAAAAATGACCCAATCCAAAAATGACATTGTCCTCGTTACTGTTCGCGGTGGCGACACACCTGGTATTACGGCTGCGCTCACCAAAACGATTGCAGCATCGCAAGGTGCAAAGATTATCGATATCGAACAGACGGTTGTTCATAAAAAGTTACTCCTCTCTTTTCTGCTTCAGTTTACGCACGATCGTGATGAAAAGACCTCTCTTCTCAAAGAACTTTTGTTTGCTGGCCGCGAACTGGGTGTTCATGTCGATGTCGAGGCGTTTGATCAGAAAGATTTTGATGACTCCGAAAGACATCAATATGCGATCACCTGTCTTGGACAAGAGGTCGGTGCCCTCCCTCTTTCGCGTGTTGCAGCGACCCTTGCAAAACATCAGGTCAATATTTCAAAAATTGGAAAGATGTCTCAACATTCGCTGTCGTGTGTGGAGCTCTTAGTCGAAGTTCCAAAAAAGCTGAAGCATGCCACCCTCTCTCGCGATCTTCTTGCGCTCGCCTCTGAAATTGAGATCGACATTGCACTTCAACCTGCTGATCTCTCTCGTCGCGCGAAACGTTTGGTCGTGATGGATATGGATTCGACTCTTGTGGAGAGTGAAGCCATTGATGAACTCGCACGGCGCACGGGAGTGTTCAAAAAAGTTGAGGCCATTACGAAAAAAGCTATGGAGGGGAAAATCGATTTTCGAAAAAGTCTGTTCTCTCGTGTGGAACTGCTGAAAGGTTTAGAGATGACGGAAGTTGAAGCAGCAGTAAAAAAGATGAAACTCTCTCGCGGAGCGGATCGTCTGATCAAAGTCTTACAACGTTTAGGCTATCGGATTGGCGTCATCTCAGGAGGGTTCACCCCTTTTACAGATCATCTCAAAAACAAGCTTTCGCTTGACTACGTCTTTGCGAACGTTCTCGAAGTAAAAAACGGAAAGCTCACTGGAAAACTTCGAGGTCGCATTATTGATGGGGCAGCGAAAGCTGCGATACTTGAAGAGATTGCAAAAAGAGAAGGAATCAGCCTTGATCAAGTGATTGCCATTGGCGATGGAGCCAATGATCTTCCGATGCTCGCTCGCGCGGGGATGGGAGTAGCATTTCATGCCAAAGATATCGTGCGCAAAGCTGCGCATACTTCAATCGGTCACCATGCCGGGCTCGATTCGTTGCTGTATTTGTTGGGAATACGCGAAAGAGAACTGAAAGGTATCATTTAAAATTTCCAAACAAACCAAACTGTCATCGCATTTTCTCTCGGGGTACAGACGCTGCGGTTACGCTCCTCGCGTCCTCTTTTTCCGTCGGCGCGATCTTTTACATTGCATTGACGCGCCTCAGTCAAACGCCCCCTGCGAGAAAATCTTCACCAGTTCGATTTTTTTTACTGTTGACTCATCGCCATAATGTACGGATAGCTCCATTCCACCAGCAACCCAGCGCCAAACCAGAGAGGAAGTTGAAGGAACGAAACAAGACCATTGATCGAATATTTTGAAGCAAAATGCCAGGGACAGAGCCCAAAGCGGTCAAGAACCCACCCACTCACATACTGGACAAGAGAGAACGCCATCATATAAATGAGTCCGCGTCCCCACCACGGAAACTCTCCAACGCGATGAGCGAGAAGCGGGAAGAGAAACGCAATGAGACCGTAGAGCGGAAAGACCCAGAGCGAGGTTTGACCGATGAGTTGAAAGTCGCGATGTCGCAAGATTTCTTTGAGGGCACCGAAAATAATTTCAGCGAGCATGCCTAAGAAACCGAAAATAATAAAACGGTGAAGCATAACGGAATAATATGAGGTAATGTAGCTGAGTGCAATGGAGATAAAAATTGTCATTCTGAGCGCAGCGAAGAATCTCGAGTGATTACATGAGATCCTTCACTTTGTTCAGGATGACATCATCCTAAAATCAGAGTTATGAAAAAATATCAGGAAATATTATTAGCTTTAGCAACGTCGCATGACATCATCCCTAAAAACGATCCGCGGATTGAATCGTATCGTGAAGATACGATGCATCGTGGAGATCCCGATGCTGTGGTTCGCGCGCGAGATGAACGAGAGGTGAAAGAGGTGCTTCAATTTTGTTTTGAACATCGTATTCCGGTGACGATCTGTGGCTCGCAAACATCGATGACAGGAGCTTCTGTGGCTGAAGAAGGTTTGCTTCTCTCCACAGAACGTCTCGAAGGGCTTATCAGCCTGGATCAGGATACACGTGGTACAACGGCTACTTTTCGTGGTGGAACCATCACGGCCGATGTGCAGCGTCTTGTCGAAGAGGCCGGTTATTTTTATCCGGTGGCACCGACATCGCGTGAGAGTTGTCGCATTGCAGCTAATGTCGCGACCAATGCCTCTGGCGAGGATTCCTATAAATATGGTCCCTGTCGTACGTACGTACGACGACTCAAAGTATTACTTGCAGATGGAAGTGAACGGGTGATCGAACGACCGCGTGATCATATTCCTTCACAAGAACGCAATCGGGCTGGTTACATGTTGCAGGGGGCGCAGCCCCTTGATCTTTTTATCGGATCAGAAGGGACGCTTGGACTTATCACTGAAGTGACGCTCGATCTTCTTCCCCGCTCTCCCTCTTTTTTTGCGATGCTTCTCCCCTTCTCCGATCAACGCAAAGGTCTTCACGCTCTCATCGATCTTACCCAGAAAAGGACGCAGTCCCTCAGGGCGTTAGAGTTTGTCGATGACGAAGCATGTCGCACGATGAAAACGCATCCGGATTTTCCCACTGCATTGAGGGAAGCACGAGCGCTCATTTATCTCAAACAAGAGTGGCGAGATGAAAGGGAAAGAGCGCAGCTCCTATCATGGTGGTGCGAGTGGATAGAAAAACAGGGCGAGAATGCTGAAATAGCGTTCGTGGCAACCACAGAGAAAAAAAGAAAAATGCTGCAAGCATTTCGGCATCATATTCCGAAAACGGTGAATGAAGAAGCGAGAAAATATTGGAGTCAAGGGGGCGGAAAAATTGGGAGCGATTGGTGGGTTCCGGTCAAGCACTTGATGGAAATTACCGATTTTTTCTATACTGAAGTTGCAAAAGCCGGACTTCGAGGGATGGCGTACGCGCATATGGGGAGCGGTCATCCGCATACGAATATCGTAACGAAAAATCGCGAAGAATATCAAAAAGGGATGCAGATTTTGCGAAAATGTTGTGAAAAAGCGGTCTTTTTTGGGGGTGGAGTGGCTGGAGAACACGGAATTGGGAAAATTCACCGCGATTTACTCTGCATTCAACATTCTTCTGCAATGATTTCTCAGATGAAAAAATGGAAACAAGAGTACGACTCCCATTTTCTCCTAGGCCGAGGGAATCTTTTCGACGTCGTATAATTTTTGAGCATGACCTAAGACCTGAGTAGATACCCACGCGCAAGCGCGTGGCACTTGAACATCACGCGCTTCGCGCGCAACAGCCGCATTCACCCATGCCCAAGGGCATGGTCCTCTGCGCGCGGGGTGGAGTTCAGATGGGGGTTGTCAGGGGGAGAGCAGGATCTCCCCCCTGACGTTAGCGAGCGTCGGGTTCACCCCGCGCGAGCGAATAGAGCGCCTGCTTCGGCTAAATTTTCTCGGGCCGCTCCATCGTGGGTCGACCCACGATGTTCGCTTAGCTCTCAGCGATTTTACGATCTAACCCGTTTGTGAAAATCGCTTCGAGATGCCCTGCGAAAACTTTAGCCTCGCGCGGCGCTTTATGTAACTGTTCTCTTGAAATCTTGACAGAAGTTGTGAGATTCCATAGATGTGCGTGTTAGTTTTTGCCGATATTTAGGATAGACTGATGACACTTTCCACAACCAGTACGCAGCGCGATTTGGCGACTGAGGTCTTTGAATCACCGCTTGGCGTCAAGACTTTTTTTAAAACGATCGAAATTCTGACAGATCAGAATAATTTAGCTCTTCTCGAACCAAAGCTTGAGACTCACCTTGAACCTCAGGATTTTTTCTATATTCAAGATTTTACGGACGAATCGTACAGTTGGGTGCTTGAGAGCGGGATTCAGAACGGAACGCTCACCATTCAAGCGCTTCATACGACCTGCCTTCTTGGCATCAATGAGCTCGATGAACCGTGTCTTTTGGGAGATATTAATCAAGCGGTTCGAAGGTTTTTTCCTAAAAACGAGCGATATCTTCATAACAGCTCACTTCGTACGAAGAATTTATGCGAAAGTGACACGAAATGTGATCGAAATGCGGATGCTCATTTGAAATCATTTCTTTTCGGTTCTCCGACGCAAACACTCATTATTCGCGATGGCAAACCGGTCTATGGCCAATGGCAGCGTCTCTGTTTTATTGATTTTGATGGTCCTCGCCGTCGACAACTGATGATTCAAGCGATGGGTGTTTAATAGATTTTTTTATCTGGCCTCTGGAGCCACGTTTCAAAAAGTTGATTGCACGCTTCAGTCATCACGTTTCCGGTGATGTTCATGGAACTCTTTCCTTGTCGCTTCATTTCTGCATTTGAAATAGGCAATTCATGAAACCCGACCTCTTTTGCTTTTTCGAGTTTTGCTCCAAAATAAATTTCTTTGATGTTTGCCCAGTGAATAGCGCAAAAACACATAGGACAAGGTTCGCACGTCGAATAGAGCGAGCATCCCGTAAGATCAATGGTCTTAAGATTTTGACATGCCAGACGAAGGGCTTCAATTTCAGCATGAGCGGTAATATCTGTATGTGCCCAGACATGATTGTGAGCAATGCTGATCGGTTTTCCTTCTTTGACAATACAGGTTCCAAAGGGAGTCTGTCCCTTTTTGATTCCTTCAAGAGCTTTTTCAATCGCCAACTGCATGAAAATATGATGATTCATACATTTCTTTATGCTCAAGGAAGATATTTGAATCAAGTATATTGTCATCCTCGCGCAGGCGGGGATCCAGAAAAGTTAATTTACTAACGGAGTTCTCTGATGAGCTATGACTTAACTGAGGAACAGAAACTGCTTCGCAAAACCATTCGTGAATTTGCAGAGAATGAAATTGCTCCTCACATTCCCGAACTCGATCGCACGGAAACTTTTTCTGTCGAGCTTGTTCATAAACTTGGTGAGATGGGTCTTTTCGGAATGACGGTCGATCCCAAATACGGCGGCCAAGGGGCTGACGCCCTTTCCTACATCATTGCAGTTGAAGAACTTGCTCGTGTTGATGCTTCGACAGCAGCGACGGTGGCAGCGGAAAATTCGCTCGGCATTGGTCCTATTGTCAACTTTGGTACTGAAGAGCAGAAGAAAAAATATCTTCCTGATCTTATGACCGGAAAAAAACTGTGGGGCTTTGGGTTGACAGAACCGAATGCTGGTTCTGATGCCGGTGGCACCGAAACCACAGCGGTTCTTGAAAAAGGATCGTGGCGCATCAATGGATCTAAAATTTTTATCACGAACGCTGCAAGTGAGATTACGGCTGGTGTTACTGTCCAGGCGGTGACGGGAAAATCATCAGAAGAAAAAAATGAACTCTCCTGTATCATTGTTGAACGTGGTACGAAGGGATTTAGCGCAAAAGAGATGCATCACAAACTTGTCTGGCGTTCATCCAATACCGGCGAACTTTTCTTTGATAATGTGGTTGTTTCTGAAGAAAACATTTTGGGAAAACGGGGCGATGGATTTCGACAAATGCTTGCAACTCTTGATAGTGGGCGATTAGGCATTGCCGCGATGGGTCTTGGGGGAGCACAAGGAGCGTATGAACTTGGACTCAAATATGCTCGAGAGAGAAAGCAATTTGGAAAGACGATCGCCTCATTTCAAGTCAATGCGTTTAAGCTTGCGGATTGTGCGATGGAGATTGAAGCTGCGCGAACACTTCTTTATCGAGCCTGTTGGTTGAAAGATAATGGAAAACCATTTAAAAAAGAAGCAGCCATGGCAAAACTTTATTGTTCGGAAGTGATGAATCGAGTCGTCAATCGTGCGGTGCAACTTCATGGTGGATATGGACTCATGGAAGAATATCCAATTGCTCGCTTTTATCGCGATCAAAAATTATTGGAGATCGGCGAAGGGACAAGTGAAATTCAGCGTCTCGTCATAGCACGATCGATCGGCTGCTTTGATGATGAAAAATAATTTTGTTCGGGCTTTTTTGCTGACGCTTTTGACGCTTCTCATCGTCCGCGTTCTTTCGCATTACACTTGGGCGCAAAATCTTGAAGCTTCAACGTTTGATCTTCGACAACTTTTTTTTGCTCCTCCTACCAAAGCAAGCGATGACATCGTGATGGTCTGGCTTGATGAAGCGACCATGCAATCGCTTGCCTATCGTTCACCCATCCCGCGCGATTTTTTAGCACAACTGACAGAGCAAATTACAAAGGCGCAGCCAAAAGTTATTGGCTACGATATTTTTTTTAAAGATCCGTCATTTGAAGATGCTGATCGAGCGCTCGCGAAAAGTTTATCAGAGACAAACGCCTATGTCGTGGTGCCGCGACGTGAAAATGGAGAGGTCGACACGCTTCTTCCCCTTTTTGAAAATGTGGTGAAAGGGGTGGGCCTCGCTGATCTGCCGTTTAATCCTTTCGATGCAATCCTTCGCGAAGCCCAATTTTCTTTTCACACCCAAGGAGGGGAGCGTAGCTCCTTTGCGGCGAAGTTGTATGAAGTGGCGACCGGTAACGATGCTCTTGAGATGGTGAGTGATCTCTCACTCTTTCCAAAATTCGGCCCTCTGCAATGGACACCGTTGAGTGACCAGAAAAGGACGAAAGTCCGGTTTGCAGGTCCACCTTCAACCCCGGGAGATGCGAAAAATGTGTTCAAAGTCTATTCGGCAAAGCTTGTGGCCATGGGTCTTGTCCCTGCAGCATGGCTGAAGGACAAAATTATTTTGATCGGCGCTGGCTACGATGATTTGAAAGACGCGTTTCTGACGCCCTATTATGCAAAGCATACCGGTTATCAACGGATGAATGGAGTTGAGTATCATGCCAATGTGTTATCGAGTCTTCTCACCAAACAATTTTATTATGAGGCTGCGCCTGTTCATATTTATATTTTCTTAGCTCTTCTTGCTTTTCTGCTTTTGTATGCTTCTCTCTCTTTTCAACTCTGGAAGACCGCATTCACAGGTCTCTTGCTCGTTGGTAGTTATATTTTTCTGGTCATCATTGCATTTCGATCTCGTGGCATTCTCTTGCCGGTCATCTCTCCTCTTCTCTGTTCGGTCACAAGTCTCGGTCTCGGTATGAGCTTTCGAGCCATGACCGAAGGAAAACAGAAAAGATGGATTAGAGGAGTTTTTTCACATTATGTTCCGCCGCAAGTTGTTGATCAGATGATGAGTAACCCCGATCTCGTAAAGCTTGGAGGAGAAGAGCGTTATGTGACGAGTTTCTTTTCAGACATTGCTTCGTTTACGACCATCTCCGAAAAACTCGATCCCACAACACTCGTAAAATTTTTGAATGAGTATTTGAGTCGCATGAATGAAATTTTATTTCGCTACGGCGCCACGATTGATAAATATGAAGGGGACGCCATTATTGCTTTCTTCAATGCTCCACTCGATATCGAAGCTCATGAGAATAAAGCCGTGCGTGCTGCGCTTGAAATTCAAACTGCTTCGAAAGCAATGACCAACGAGTGGAAAGAAAAAACAGGTCGCGACATTGTGACACGCATTGGACTCAATACGGGTCCAGCAGTGGTTGGCAATATGGGATCTGAAAGCAGGTTTGATTATACAGCGATTGGCGACACGATTAATCTCGCAAGTCGACTTGAAGGGACCAATAAATTTTACGGAACACGGGTGATGTTTTCAGAAACAACAGAGCGAGCTCTCTCTTCTGAAATTATCAGACGTCCTGTCGATCGCGTGAGAGTGAAGGGAAAAACAAAACCGATTCTTCTCTATGAAGCGATGGGAATGCGAGATGTGGCGGAGAAGTTTGGGACAGCGATGCGTTCTTATGTGGATGCCTTTAACTCTTTTGAAAAGAGATATCTCACACAAGCTGAAACCTTGATTGCATCAGTCTTACAAAAGTTTCCAGACGATGGTCCTTCGCTCGATTTGAAAAAAAGAATTGATCGTGCCATAGCTGAACCAGCATGGGATTTAGTCACTGATTTGATGTCAAAATAATTGTCCAACGGCTGCTGCGGACAAACTTTCTCGGAAGGAGTCTTATGAAACGAATAATTTTGATTCCCTTATTTTTGAGTTTCATTTTTTTCAGGAGCGCTGCGTTTGCATCAGCAGTCCTTGTCGACGCTAAAGGAGCAGTTGAAGTCAAGATTGGAGACAAAGCAGTTGAGCCAAAAGTTGGTCTTGAACTTCCAGATGGGTCATCAATTAAAACAAAAAAAGGTGCAAAAGCTCAGGTGATGTTTCTCGATGGAACGATCAGAACGCTGGTTGCAAACGAATCTTTGATTGTTGGAAAATTGGAAAAGAGCGGAGCTCAAACAACGGTGATTGAAGGCATACAACTTGCGCTCAACGAAGCGTCTCAATCGGGCGAAGGCCCAACAGTACACGGCATGGTCAAAATGGGACCGCCAGCAACAGGAAAACCAAAAATTATTTTAGGTTCGAGTTCTTTCGGCATTGAAGGACTCTATCCCATTCACACGACGATTCTCATGCCCAAACAGGATCTTGTTTTTATGTGGAGCGATACGACGAAGATCGATTGGACAAATCCCGTCTTAGTGGTGAAGAATGCTGAAAAAAAACAGATGGGAATTTTTTCAGTTCCAAAAGGTGCAAAACAACTTGTGGTTCCTCTTTCACAACTCAAACTGAAAAGTGGTGAAACGTATAGTTGGCATTTGGGCTACAAACAAAAGGGGATCATGATTGTGAAAGGGAGCCATTATCCGTTTACGATTTTGGGGAAAAAAGGAGAAGCATCTCTTCAGAAAGATATCGAAACGATAAAAACGTTAGAGTTCTCGCCAAAAGCGGAAACACTTATGCTCGGCCAAGTGTATTATAAATATGGCCTCTATCATCACACCACGGAAATCCTTGTTCCTCTTTCTCAAGCAGGCGATGTGGGAGGGGCCGTAAAGCAAATTCTTTTTGTCAGCTATCTTCGCATGGGCCTCTCCTCCGAGATGGAGAAGTACCGTTAGTTTTTAGGCATGCAATCCGAAAAAGTTTTTAATTTTTGAAAGCAGTTTTCCTTTGGTTGCTTCGTCCGCAGTGATTTTGCCACGCTCTTCGGAGAGTTCCATTTTGCGAGCCGCGAGCGCTTCTGCAAGTTTCATGGAAAGAGTCGGATTTTTTTCGAGGAGATGTTTTAAGGCCTCTTTTTTAATTTCAAATACGGATGTATCTCTATGTGCACGAACCGTCGCGCTTCGTGGTTCTCCGGTGAGTAAACTCATCTCTCCAAAAAAATGTCCTTCATGCATGGTAGCAATTTTCTTCGGTTCTTTTCCATTGCTGCCCAGGAAAACATTGCAAGCTCCATTGTGAATGATGTAAAGCGAATCACCCTCTTCTCCTTGTCGAACAATAATTTCGTGATCTCCAAATTCTTTCAGAAAAATGGTTTCGGCAATTTGTTTTCGATCGTCATCTGAGAGTGCGGTAAAAAGTGGAATGCTCGAAAGGATTTTTTCGGCCTCTTCCCGAAAATGCACAGCTTCTTTTTCCTGACGACGGCGTTCAATATGAGCATGGTGCACGTCACGAATCGGAAATGGAATTTTAATTTGATGTCGTTTCAACGCATACCAGAGCTGATGGTTGATTTCTGTTTTGATGCGAGGTTCTTCCGCATAGTGATCGTGTGCAAAAATAATTTGATAAAGAACCGCAGAATCTCCAAATTCTTTGACGCGGACCTCAGGAGGAGGAAAATGGAGAACCAGAGGATGTTGTTTTACGACTTCCAACATCATTTCACGCACTTTATTCGGAGCAATATTGTAGTCGATGCCAATCAACAGTGAAGCATTGTGTCGCGTTGAAGGTTTTGAAAAATTTTTGATGATGGATTGAGAAATCGTCATATTTGGAATAAAAATCATTTCATCTTCTCGCGTGATGAGACGCGTCGATTTCCAGGTAATGCCGACGACTTGTCCGATGGTATCTCCAAGCTGAATCCAATCTCCGATATTATAAGGACGTTCCATTTGAAGGGTAAGTCCAGAAAAGAGATTGGTAAGCGTACTTTGGGCAGCAAGCCCAATGACCGCCGTGAGGACTGCGGATGTTGTTAGAAGTCCGGTGAGATTCACCTCTCCTTTGGTGCGCAGCAGAATAAATCCGACAACGGCATAGACGAGCAAAAGAATAAAATCGCGAGTGATTTTGGGAAGCGGCTGTTTTCCAAAAAGCTTCAGAATATGATCAACAAAAAGAGCAAAAATGAGCCGGATCATGGCCCATGACAAGACGATCATCTCTGCAACCGGGATCCAACGATCCCAAGCTCCGACCCAGGAGGCATCTTTAACGAGGAGCCAGATAAAACGAATGGCAAAGTAGAGCATAAAGAGTCCCATCGGGAACTCGGGAAGATGGTAGGTGCGTTTGGAAAAATGTCGATACGCAAGAAGAAGGACAATGGCTCCAATCATGACAAGAGGATGAGCCATAGAGGTGTGAAAGAAATCGAGTGCTTGTTCCATAAGAGACATTAGTATAAAGATTTAGGGAATCATTGTCGAGTTCTGTGGTTTTTGTTATCTTTTTAAGACTTATGGAAAGAGTGAAGCTCACATTTTGGGGGGTACGGGGATCGATGGCGACCCCTGGGTCCAAAACAGCTCGCGTGGGAGGGAATTCCGCATGTGTCGAAATCCGTTCTGGAGAGACCCTCATTATTTGCGATGCGGGAACAGGAATCAGAGAACTTGGGCTCTCCTTATGCCAACAAAAATCTCCCCTTCGATTGAGCATTCTCCTCTCTCATCTGCATCTCGATCATTTTATCGGCCTCCCCTTTTTTAAACCTCTGTATATGAAGAACAATCAATTTCTCATCGGTGGCCCTGTTCGTCGTGGGATGACCTTTCGCTCTGACCTGATACGCGTGACAAGTCCGCCGCATTTTCCCCTTCCTCTTCTGGAAAGTCCGGCACAGCTTCAGTTCCGTTCTCTTGGAACGAAGTCTTTTTTCATCGACAACGTTCGAGTCGTTCCTTCTCAGTTACACCATCCAGGGGGAGCGCTCGGGTGGCGATTTTATTTTCCGAATGGAAAAAGTCTGGTTCATGTCTCTGATAATGAACCGAATGGGAAAACTTTTACGAAGAAAATGATTGCGTGGATGAAGGGAGCTGATCTTCTCATTCACGACGCACAATATACTCCTTCAGAGTACCGTGCCAAAAAACAGGGTTGGGGACACAGCCCCTATACCTATCCGCTGGAGCTTGCAGCAGAAGCTGGAGTGAAAAAAGTTTTTCTTTTTCATCACGATCCTGAACATGACGATCGAACGCTTCAGAAACTACTCGCCGATGCTCGTCGTTATGTGAAATCGAAGCAATGGAAAGTGACGTGTGACCTTGCGCGCGAAGGAAAAACAATATTTCTTTAAATGGAAGCCTGTCTGTTCGCCCCTTGTGCGCGCGGTCCAGTTGGTCCGTGCTGACAAGGGACTTCACAGCGGCTTCCATCAATATCATGTCTACGAACAAAATCTTTGATGAATATTTAAAACTTCTTCTCAAATGGAATCAAAAGATCAATTTAACTTCACTCACTGATCCCAAAGAGATCCGAGTAAAACATTTCGAAGATTGTTTATCGCTTGTTCCCTTTGTGAAAAATGCCAAACGAGTGATCGATCTTGGAAGTGGAGCTGGTCTTCCAGGACTCGTGTTGAAAATTGTTTGTCCGCAACTCGATGTCGTTCTTGTGGAAGCGACGGGGAAAAAAGTCAGTTTTCTCACGACGGCGATTGCCACCCTTGGTCTGCAAGGAATAAACGCAGTTCAAGGCCGAGCGGAATCACCTGAAGTGCAAAAAAGTATCGGAACTGCGGATATTATTCTCAGTCGTGCCACATGGTCTGTTGCCGATTTTCTTCCGATTGCCTCTTCATATCTTGCAGAAGGGGGAGTGATTATTGCCATGAAAGGGCCGCTGGCGGAAAAAGAGATAAAAGAAGCTCAAAAGACAGTGATCCAACACCAATTGATCTTAAAAAAGGAACATTTTTATACACTTTCATCAGGAGAGAAGCGAAAGCTTCTTTTTTGGAAGATGATGACGTAGCCCCCCAAAAAAGTTTGTTATCCCCGATATTTTTTTGTTCTGTGTAAAAAACAAAATAATATCAATAGAATACATGTTAGCGCTTTGGCATGCCCCTTGCTATTTCTTACAGGTAAGGAGGCAGTATGTTTTATCGTGTGATGCTTTTTGTTTTTCTGATGCTCTCGTTTCTTCTGCAGGATGTATCGTTGTTTTCTCACGGAACAGCAGAAAAAGAAGAACAGTCAGGTGAAGAAACAGTCGATATTGATGAAAGAACTGACTTTGCTCTGCGTTGAAATGTATTTCAAATAGAAAGGGTGGAATATGAAACGATATCATTTTCTTTTGGCTCCTCTTTTCGTGATGTTGTCTTTTGTTATCGGATGCCATGACGAGCAAAAAATAAGTCCCTATCAGTTTCAGGGAAACATGGATGTTCGTGTCACCGGCGATCAGACGCCTTCTTCTGACAATACCACCACACCTCCAACGATTACGACGACAACAACGACGAATTCGCAAACTCCGGCGGCAACGACTCCTCAAGCTCCTGGTACGGTTCCAGGAACGAATGTCACCAATACAACTCATGATACAACGACCACAGTTCAGCGACCGACCTATACTCCTGGTGATATCAACGGTGATGGAGTGCGCGAGTTTCTCATTACGGCACCATTTGCGGTGCGTGGTGGAAATGATGTGGGAGCAGTTGATATCTATTCTTCAGGAAACATGACGCGTCTTGCGCGTCTCGAAGGGGAACAAGCAGGAACTTTTGGCACTTCTGTGACAATGCTCGGTGATCTGAACGATGACGGCTATGAAGATTTTGCGGTTGGCGATGAAGGTGTTGTCACTGTGCAGGGTCTTCCCCAAGCTCTTCCATCAGGACAAGTTATTATCTTTGCAGGTGGTTCTGATCTGACAAGTCTTCGACCTTTGATCACTTTACGAGGAGAAACAGCGGGCGATCGTTTTGGAGCTGTGGTCATGTCTCTTGGTGATATCAATGGTGATGCACGGGCTGATTTTGCTGTTGGAGCTCCTGAGTTTAGCGGAATGAATAATGGCGTTCCGACGTCAAAGTCAGGAAAAGTTTATATTTATAGTGGAAGCGATTTTGCGCAGATTGCGACTCTTGAATCGGGAAAAATAGAGACTCTTTTGGGCGCTTCTCTCGCACTTGCTGGTGATACGAATAATGATGGAGTTCGGGAATTGATGGTTGGTGCTCCAGGAATCACCAGATCGCCTGGCGAAGTTTTTCTCTTCCCTCTCTCTCGTCTGGAAGGGCAAGTCATGACCGCAAATGCTCAAGTTACTCTTACAGGAGAGACTGCTGGAGATAATTTTGGTTGGGCATTTGTTTCCATGGGAGATGTGGATGGAGATAATATGAGTGAGATTGCGGTGAGCGCTCCAAATGCGGATACGAAATGGGGAAGAATTTATGGATTTCGTGGAAGGGATATGAGTGTTGCCTCAAATCTCACTGTGGGAGGAAATAGTTTTCCTATTCTTACGTGCCTTCCTCCATTTATCTCGGTTCGGAATATCCCTTCTGTATGTGGATATTCCCTTGCTCTCATAGGTGATCTGAATCGCAATGGCACCAACGAACTTCTCATCGGTTCTCCAGGAGCGAATGGACAACGTGGAACGGTTCAAGCCATTGATACCAATACGCTCATGGGAGTGATGCAAATAACAGGGATGAATGCGAGAGATAGTTTAGGGGGAAATATCAGTGTTATGTTTGATATTGATGGGGGCGATGGCATTCCTGAAATTATGGTTGCTGCCTCTTTTGCAGGGAGAGGGAATGGCGAAGTGTATATTTTTAGCGGAGCACTTGCCAGGAGTGGAAGTATTGTGGACATCACTCAAGCTTCATTCACCTTTCAAGGACAAAATCAGGAGAACTTGGGATTTTCCCTTTTTACCCCATGAAGAGACTGCGTCTCCTTTCAGGTATTCTTTTGTTCTGTTTTCTTGCCAACTGTGATGCTTGCAATGGTGATGAGCAACTGCTTCGTGAACAACGTCCTCTTGCACGAAACGAAACTCCAAAACCTGATGAAGAAGTAAAAAAAGAAGAGCTGCCAATTACAGCTTCATTTCAACTTGTCATGCACAATGGAGCGAAGCGCACAGCCGACACTGCCACTCAGGTCACACAAAAAGTAGATATTGAAATCACCTTTTCTGAAGCTGTTGACACTCTGTCGGTCGAAAGAGTTTTTTCTTTGCTTCGGGAGAGTGAAAAAATCCGTGGAACTTTTTCATGGAATCCAGAAAAGACCAAAGGTCTTTTCTCTCCTGAGAAACAACTTCTCGCAACGACTTCGTATGCACTGGAACTTAAAAAAATTCTTCCTCTTCGAGCGCGTAAAGGTGTGGATGAACTCAAAACTTCTTTTACCACGGTGCGCCACCGCGATCTTAATGGAGACGGTGTGAATGATTTCTTTGTGGGAGCTCCCTTTGCAAATCGCAGAAAAGGATTATTGCAGGTGCATTCGGGAAAAAGTTTTGCGCAAGGAAACGTGAGCCCTCTTCTCGAAGTTTCAGGACAACATGAGCCAGAACACTTTGGCATTGCATCAACCTTTCTTGGAGATCTGGATGGTGATGGAGTGGATGAAATCGCCGTTGGTGCCAATGTTGCTCTAGAAGGGAACCAACAGCGAGGAGCTGTTTTCATCTATAGTGGAAAAGGACTTACGACGGGAAATCAAACAGCGCTTCTTCGAATTCCAGGGATAACAGCAAATGGTCAGTTCGGTTCTGCGATTGTCCCTTTAAGTGATATCAACGGAGATCGCGTTGATGATTTCGCTGTTGCAGCTCCTTATATGATGGAAGGAACAGATCAGGGAGTCGGGAAAGTTTTTATTTATAATGGAGCTGAAGCTGCCAAGGGGACCGTTGCCCTTTTAGCAACGCTTACCGGTGAAAGTGATCGAGACGCATTTGGTTTTTCGATGACAAGTGGTTACTTGAATGCGGACGCAGTGCTTGATCTTGTCGTCGGCGCCCCTTTTGCGAATGATGGAGCGATCGAATCCATGGGGAAAGTGTATGTTTTTAGTGGAGTTCAATTAAATCAAGATCGAGTTGCGAACAGCGCGCTTGCAAAGATCAAAGGCGCTGCTGCGTATGACCAATTCGGACAATCGGTGAGTAGTCTTCAAAATATTTCTGGGATTGATGATTTGGTTATTGGAGCTCCTCTTGAAGATAGAGCAGGAGAAGAAAACAAAGGTGCAGCCTATGTTTTTCGTGGTGGTTTGGGGTTGATGAGTGATGTTCCTCTTTCGCGTGCACATGTGAAGATCGTCGGTGAAGAAGCTTTTAGTGCGTTTGGGTTTTCGGTAGCAGGTATTGGAGACATCGATCACAATGGAACCAACGAGTTTCTTGTGGGCGCTCCCAATCCAACAACAACGTCGAATACGGGAACAGTCTCTCTTTTTTCGGTAACCCCTACCTTTAAGGACATAAAACTTGCTTCAGAAGGACCTTTGAGGGTGAATGGAACTGAAGAGAATGGTTTTTTTGGTCATGCGGCCATGAGTCTCGGAGATGTAAATAGTGATGGTTTTGCTGATTTTCTCATTGCAGCACCGTATGTGTCGGATCAGGAAAGCTCCAATCGTGGTGAAATCTATCTTTTTCTCGGAGCACAAGGACTTTCAGGCACGAAGACAGCAACAGACGCATCAGTCCATGTTCGCGGAACACAAGCTGAAATGTATTTTGGTGCCACCGCCAATTTTCTCTAAAACTCTTTTCAAAATATTTTCGAAGTTTTGGGTCCTGTCACCTCCGCCGTTCCACCTCCCCGCTGACGCGGGGCGCCCCTGGGATCCGACGTCGGCGCCAGCCGAATCTTTATTAATTTTGAAATGAGTTTTAGTATTTTTTAATACAGGTTGTATCACGTAGTCCGTCATTGATACGTTTCTGATGAAGTGCCTCCAGCACATCTTGAGAAAGTTTTTGTGCAAGATCGCTTTTGCGTAAGGGACTGTGTCCCTCTTCTTGGTGTTGATCTGTGGCATCAGCCAAAATCACTGATCGATCTCCACTGTCCAGTTGATCGACGATGCGACACTCCATCCAGCCGCAAGTTTTGGGAAGAAGTGGAATATTGTTTTTGGTTCGAGTGATTTTCAATTTTTCGAATTTATTGATGTTTCTTCCAGATTGCAGTCCAAAGAGGGGAACGAGTTCTGCTTGCTCGAGAGAGAGAAGATGCGCGACAAATCGTTTACTCTTCCAGAGAAGATCAAAGGTAAAATTATGAGGGGAAAATACACCGAGCACCCGAGGACAACTGGCGATGAGGGTGACAGGGAAAAACCAGGTGGCAATAAATCCTCCATCATGACCATCATGATGTGCAGTGATCAAAAAAATTTCGTGATTAGAATAATTGAAAAGAGACATTCGACCTCCGACGTCACCCGTATTCCATCTGTTTCGAAAGAGGTCTATTAAAATCTGATTTTTATTTCGCCTGATTTAATTTTGCACTGACAGGCAAGTCGCATGTTGCCTTCAACGCCCATTTGGTCTTCACGTTCATTGAGAGGTCCTAAGTTTTCATAGCCTTCGATCACTTCGATTTCACATGTGCCGCACAAACCGGATTCGCATCCAAAAGGAACTCCAAGATCACGACACGTTTCGCGGATCTCAGCGCCATCTGGAAGTTCAGCTGTGCGCATCTCCGTTGTAATGCGAGCCATCAAGATGCTCCTAAAGCTCTTTTTTGAGGAACAGATTTTGTGGTTGCCATGACATGCTCAGCAAGAGGTGCAAAAAGTTGACGTTGATCCTGGAGTGCGTAAGGAATTCCTTTTTCGCACCCTTCCATAATCTCCGGGACGAGAGGAATCTGTCCTAAAAACGGAAGATGAAGTCCTTCGCAGAAATCTTTTACGCCACCTTTTCCAAAGAGAAAATATTTTTCACCGTGATGACATTCAAAATAGGACATGTTTTCCACAATGCCCATGATCGGAATTTCAACTTTTTGAAACATATCGACACATTTGCGCACATCGGCCAAAGCAACTTGTTGCGGGGTAGAGACAATAATGGCGCCTGTTATTTTAAGCGATTGCATCATCGTCAAATGCACATCTCCGGTGCCAGGGGGAAGATCGACAATCACATAATCGAGTTCGCCCCAATTGGTGCCGCTCATCAGATGTTGGAGCGCTTGATGAAGCATCGGCCCACGCCAAATCGTTGCCTGGTTAGGAGGGACAATGTTTCCAATGGAGAGGGTTTTCAGACCGTGAGCTTCGAGAGGATTGAGTTTTTCATCTGTCAGTGTCAACTCAGCTCCGGCTGTACCGAGCATTTTTGGAATTGATGGACCGTAAATATCGCCATCGAAAAGCGCAACTCGCTCTCCTTGTTTCGCAAGAGCGACTGCCAAATTCACCGCAACGGATGATTTTCCAACTCCACCTTTTCCACTTCCGACAGCAATCACGGTTTTCGCGGAAGGGATAAGATGACGCATTTGAACGTCAGGTGCCACGCGCGGGGTTTGGCCAACTTTTTTGGTGTGGCAACCACACCCTGAACCACAACTCATAGAACCTCCTGTAAAGAATGCACGGATCATTCCCTAGCATATTCATGGAGCGATGCGAGGGGAAAAACAATTACGGTTTTGGCAGCATTTCTTTTATGGCTGTATCGATACTTTCTTCGATGCCAAGATGAACCGTAGGTTGGTCTTTAAATATATCTTCTGTGGTTCCAATAAATTGCGAATCAGCTAACCAATCTCCTTCTTTTTCAGGAGTGGTAGAGCCAAAAGGCCACCAAGATCGAACTGGATTTCTGACTTCATAATGGAAGATTTGGAAACCATCAAAGCGTCCGTTCTTGTCTCGATCAAAGAGATCAACACGCCACTTCTTCTCCACCATATAACTGACAATATGGACGTCGGATGGTGATGCCTCGTTTTTTTGTACCAACGGATGGGGAAGTATATCGCGCAATTTTTCAATGTCTTCTTGAAGCACTTTTTGTGTCAATTTTGTTAATCCGGCTGCTGTTTCTGAAGGCATTTCATAACAAACGGAGTGGTGAGCGAGCTGTATACAAGCGAAATCTTTGGGTCTTCCCATAACATCCCCTCATGAAAAAAGTTCTTTCAATGAAGATCGGCAACAGTCAAAAAAGGTTGCTCTTAAAGACGAGGAGAAAAAAGCGTTTCTGGCGAAACATTTTTTTGTAAAAGTTTTAAAGTTCGAAGAAATTCAAGGACTTCTTCAGTATGCGTTTTGAGATTCACGTTTCTCCAAATTCTTCGGATTTTTCCCTGGTCATCCAGAATAAAAGTTGAACGATCAATGGCGCCAAACCATATTCCAAAATATCGCCACCGGTTCCATGAGCTATACAATGATACGATTTCTCCCTCTGGGTCTGAGAGGAGAGAGAAATGGAGGTTGTATTTATTTGCAAAAAGCCTATGTTTTTCAGGAGATTGTAAGTTTACTCCCAGTACCACCGTGCCAAGTTGTTGTAAGTCTTTGAGAGCATGTTGAAAGTCACATGCTTCTTTGGTGCAACCAGGGGTGAAATCTTTGGGATAGCAGTAGAGAACCACGCAGTGGCCTCGAAAATCAGAAAGCTTGACGCTCACCCCATCTTGGTTGATGGCTTCGAAATCAGGAGCCTGTTGACCGACGATGAGCATTGGTTGCACATAACTGGATGAATTTTTTTATCAACCCTTGAATAAGTGCCGTGCACTTAATTGAGAGAAAAGTGCATTAAAAACGAGTTAGAAGTATAAATCATGGAATCCTTCATTAAACAGAAAGCGATTGAAATTGGTTTTGATCTTGTCGGCATCTCCCCTGCTTCTCAGTTTTCGGAACATCAAGCGTTGAAAACATGGCTTCATGCAGGGATGCATGGGACGATGGAGTGGTTTGAACGCGGACTCGAGAAACGACTCGATCCCCTGAAAGTAATGCCTGAAGCAAAATCAGTGATTGTTTGTGCCAAGAATTATAATAGTCCACTTCCCTACTCAACTGAATGTAAGGAAACCGGACGCGGGTGGATCTCACGTTATGCATGGGGAGAGGATTATCATCTGAAGATGGAGAAGATGTTACACGAACTCATCAGATCTCTTTCGAAACATTTTAATGTCACGGGTCCTGCCGTCTGCGGTGTTCCGGCCCTCCCGCTGAT